>CAZVDJ010000028.1:0-16645 GCA_964626245.1 uncultured Gemmatimonadaceae bacterium | reverse complement strand
CGCATCACCGTGCCCATGTCCCAGGTCACGCGCGCGAGCGGGGTGTCGCGCTTTCACCCGTCGGGGGTCGAGGTGGATCCCGTCACGGGGCACTACGTCCTGCTGGCCGGGCGCGAACGCGCCCTCGTCGAGATCTCGCCAGCCGGTGACGTCCTGGCTGGCGCCCGCTTGCCGCATTCCCTGCACGCACAGCCCGAGGGGCTGGCGCTGCTCGGAGACTCGCTCCTCCTCATCGCCGACGAGGCGTCCGGAGGGCGGCCCACCATCACCGCCTATCACCGTGTTCGCTGATCGCTGCCCTGCGCCCCCGCGCATGCACCGCACCGCACGCTGGCTGACCGGCGCCGTCGTCGGCAGTGCGATGGCGTGCGCGTCGCCAGCCGCCGTCGTGACCCAGCCGCCATTGGAGCCACGGCAGACGGAGCAGGCGCCGCCCGACTCGCGGCTGCTCTTCATCGGTGACGCCGGCGGGCCGGCGCCGAACCCAGTGCTCGATGCCGTGCAGGCGTCGTTGCACGCGCGTCCGGTCGCGATGGCGGTCTTCCTGGGCGACAACATCTACCCCAGCGGGATGCCGGCCGATGGGCAGCCCGCACGGCTGGAGGCCGAGGGGCGGATGCGCGCGCAACTCGCGGCGGTGCTGGCGTCGCAGGCGACCGGCATCGTCGTGCCGGGCAACCACGACTGGGGGAGCTCGGCGGAAGGCGGCGCGCAGGTGCTCGCGCGCCAGGCAGCCTTCATCGCGCGCGAGGGAGACGGCCGCGTGCGGTTGCATCCCACGGTTGGATGCCCCGGACCAGACGTCGTGGACGTGGGCACCACCGTTCGGCTGGTGGTGCTCGACACGGAGTGGTGGCTGCGCATGGCCAGCGCTGGCGCGAGCCCCAGCCACGCCGCCGGCCCCTGCTTGGCCAGCCACGACGCCGTACTGGATTCCCTGGGGCGGGCCATCGCCAGTGGGGCCGGGCGGCGGGTGATCGTCGTGGCCCATCACCCACTGGTCTCGGTGGGCGCCCATGGGGGCCGCTTCGGCTGGCGACAGCACCTCTTTCCGCTGGTCGAGCTGCACCCGTCGCTCTGGATTCCGCTGCCAATCGTTGGCTCGCTGTATCCGCTGGGGGCGCGCATCCGCACGTCGGTGCAGGAGCTTCGTTCCCCCGCCTACCGGCGGATGCGCGTGGCCATGGACTCCGTTGCCGCGACGCACGGCGCGCTGGCGTGGGTGGCGGGACATGAGCACAACCTGCAGCTGTCGCGAACGCCGCGCGGCCTCCTGCACGTCGTGAGCGGCAGCGGGAGTCGCACGCGCGCGGCGTTCGTCGCCCCCACCCGCAGCACCCTGTATGCCGCCCAGGCCAACGGCTTCATGCAGCTCGATACCTGGGCCGGTGGCCGGGCCCAGCTCTCCGTGCTCACCGTCGACAAACTCGGGCGCGCATCTGCGCGGCTCGTGCTGGAGGTTCCCTGAGCATGTCTCGCCCCACGACTTCCACCCTGATGGCGGCCATTGGCGTCATCCTCCTGCCCCCCGACGCGCCGGCGCAACTGGCACGGCGCGATTCGCTGGTCGTCGTGCCGCGCACCGTGGTGGTGACCCCGGGCGCCGGCTACGCCGCGGGGTGGTGGCACCGCGCGATCCTGGGCGCCGACTATCGCGACCTGTGGACCACGCCCATCGAAGTCCCTGTCCTCGACCTCGACTTCGAGGGCGGCGGACTCACCCCCACGCAGCGCGGCGGCAGCATGCAGACCGTGTCGCTGCGGCTGGCGGGAGCCAACGGCCGCGAATACGTCTTTCGGCCGGCGGAGAAGGACTTCACCAAGGGGCTGCCACCCGAACTGCGCGAGACGATCGTGAGCGACGTTGCGCAGGACCAGGTGAGCGGGTACCACCCCGCCGCCGCCGTGGTGGTGAGCAGCCTGCTCGACGCCATTGGGGTGCGGCACCCCCGGCCCCGGCTGATGGTCATGCCTGACGACCCGCGACTCGGCGAGTTCCGCTCCGAGTTTGCCGGAGTGCTCGGCACGTTCGAGGAGCGCCCCGCGCGCGACTTCGACGAGTCGGCAACGGCTGACGGCGCGCTCGACGTGATCAGCTCCGACAAGCTGTTCGACCGCATGAAGAAGTCCCCCGCCACGCGTGTCGACACACGCGCCTACCTGGCTGCACGTCTGTTCGACGTATGGGTGGGCGACCGCGACCGGCATCGCGACCAGTGGCGGTGGGGACGCTTCTCCGGAGCGAGCGATGCGATGTGGGAGCCCATCCCTCGCGACCGTGACATGCCCTTCGCCCGCTTCGAAGGGTGGGGGCCGTGGCTCGTTCGCGGGTTCGCGCCGCAGATGGTCACCTTCAGCGAGGACTACCCCGCGATGGTGTGGCTCAACTGGAACGCGCGGGAGATCGACCGTCGCCTCCTCGCCGGGCTCGATCGTGCCACCTGGGACTCGGTGGCCAGCGCCCTGCAGGTGCAACTGTCCGACGCCGTGATCGCTCGCGCCATTGCCCAGATGCCGCCAGCCTTCGTTGCCATCGACGGCGCGGCAATGCAGCGCGCACTGGTGCGGCGGCGCGACCGTTTGCCGCAGGCGGCGCGCGAGTTCTACGCGGTGCTCGCACGCGAGGTGAACCTGCGCGGCACCGACCGGGGAGACCTGGTCGAGGTCCACCGTCACGATGAGGGAGCGGTGACCGTGTCGTTCCGTGCGCGCGACACGACGGAAGGGACAGGGCAGGCGGTGCCGTACCTGCAGCGCACCTTTCAACCCGGGGAAACGCACGAGGTACGACTCTACCTGTACAAGGGAGACGACAGCGTGCTGGTGCGCGGGAGCCGAGAGGGAGGAGTGCTGGTGCGGGTGATCGGAGGTGGGGGCGACGACACGGTCGACGACGTGGTGTCGGGGGGCGCCGCCGCCCTCAAGGTCTACGATGCCGACACGACGACCCGCATCGTCAGCGAAGGGCGAATCTCGCACGACACCAGGCCGTATCGCACACCCGCCGTGGCGCGCGCCGAACGCGAGGTGCGCGACTGGGGGAGCTGGTCATTCCTGACACGGGGGGTGAACATCGCGCCGGGGCTGGGCGTGGTGGGAAGCATGACGCACACGCGTATCGGGTACGCGTTCCGCCACGATCCGTGGTCATCGAAGTCGGTATTGCGGCTGGACGTCTCACTGGCCGAGCGTCGCCCGCGGCTGACGTGGGACGGGGCGTTCACGCGGCCCAACAGCCGGGACGTGCTCGGCGTGCGGGTCGTGGCGTCGGGGATCGAGCTCATTCGCTACCATGGGCTGGGCAACGAGACCGGGGGCGACGCGGCGCCGGACCGGTACCGGGTCTTCCAGAACGTCTTCCGCGTCGAACCGCGCTGGTCCCGTCCGCTGCCCGGCGGCATGACGATGACCGCGGGCGTGGCGGCGCAGTACGCCTCCTCTCGGCAGGACGACAGCACCGTGCTTGGGACGGAGCGTCCCTATGGCATTGGGGAGTTTGGCCAGGTGTCGGCCAGGCTGGGGATGGAGCTCGACCGTCGCGATGCGCCCGTTGCATCGCGGCAGGGCTACCGCGTGGTCGTGAACGGCAGCTTCACGCCGACGATCGGGAGCGTCTCGCACCCGTTCGGCTCGGTCGACGCCGCGGCGTCCACGTACCTGAGCGCAGGCGGTCCGTTGCAGCCGACGCTGGCGGTGAACCTCGGAGGAAAGACCGTGTGGGGAGACTTTCCCTTCCACGAAGCGGCACAGCTCGGCGGGGCTGCCACGCTTCGCGGCTGGGATGCCCAGCGCTTTTCCGGGCGTTCGTCGGCGTACGGGGCCGCCGAGCTTCGGGCGCGCGTGGCGCGCGTGACGCTGGTGGCCCCCACCGACGTCGGCGTCGCCGGCTTTCGCGATGTGGGCCGCGTCTTCGCCGACGGCGAGTCGTCGGACCGCTGGCACCACGCAACTGGCGGCGGCGTGTGGATGGCGCCGCTCTCGCGCGCCTACACCGTCAGCCTGAGCCTCGCCCGCAGCCGCGAGCGGACGGGGTTGTATCTCCACAGCGGCTTCGCCTTCTGACATCATGCACCCACGGAACCGGGTTCCGCGCGGTGCCTCACCACACAGGCATCCTTTCATGCATACGACCTCCCTTGCCCAACCCCAGATGCACGTGACGCAGCGATGGCGCCTCGTGGAGATTGCCGAACTCCCCGGGTGTCCCGCGTCCATTCGCGACGGCGTGACCGACTACCTGCAGCATGTCATTGACCGGACCAACCCGTACGCCCCCGTGGTCCCCGTGCTGCGGGACGTGCTCACCCAGGTGCACGGTGAATCGCGCTTCCCCTCGCACATCATCGACCTGGGTGCGGGGGGCGGCGGACCATGGCGCGCCCTCTCGCGCGAATTGGGTGAACAGGTGCGCGTGACGCTCACCGATGCCTTTCCCAACCTGCCGGCCTTCCATGCGCTCGAGCGCGAATCACAGGGACGCATCCAGGGCGAGCCGACTCCCATGGCCGCCGACGAGATCCCCCGTGAGATGCAGGGAGTACGCACGCTCTTCTCCGCCTTTCACCGCCTTGCCCCCGGTGCCGCGTTGCGGCTGCTGCGCCGCACCGTGCGTGCCGGTCACGCCATCGCGATCTTCGAGGCGACGAAGCGTGACCCTGTCGCCATCCTCCTCACGCTGCTCACGCCGCTGCTGGTGCTGCTCATGACGCCGGCGATTCGGCCCTTCCGGTGGTCTCGACTCGTCTTCACGTACCTCATCCCCGTCATTCCACTGGTCGTGCTCTTCGACGGCGTGGTGAGTTGCCTGCGTACCTACACCCCGGAGGAGCTGCTCGCACTGGGACACGCGGCCGCTCCCAGTGGCGTCCGCTGGCGCGCGGGGTTGCTGCCGGGCGGACCGATTCCGGTCACATACCTCGTTGGGGTGCCGGGGCATGCACCGCGCGCCTGACGCACGATCTCGTCGTCACGCAGCCTGTCGCCGCGTGCGGCAACCCGTTGCACCTACATGGGTGGTGGCGGGGTGACGGTGTAACGCGCCGGCGCCCGTCCGCCCATCAGGTGCTCCACGAAGTAGTCCCACGTGCGCCGGATGACATACGGATGCAGCGTCATGTTGTGGTCGGCGTCGGGAAGGATGAGCAGGTCGAAGGTCTGGTTGGCCTTCACCAGGGCGTCGACCAGGGCGATGGTGTGCGCGGGGTGCACGTTGTCGTCCAGGTCACCGTGGATCAGGAAGAGCTTCCCCTTGAGGTTGGCCACGTGCGACTTGTTGGCGGCGCTGGCAAAGTTGTCGGTGCCTCGCGCGCTGTCGCCCTTGAAGATCCCCTGGAAGCGCTCGCCCCACCCGTGGTAGTAGGTGCGGTTGTCGTGATTGCCGGCGGTGGAGACGGCCACCGAATAGAAGTCGGGGTAGCGCAGCATGGCATCGGTGGACGAGAAGCCGCCGCCGGAGTGGCCGTAGATCCCCACACGCGACAGGTCCATCCACCGGTGGCGCGCGCCCAGCTGCTTGATGGCAGCCACATGGTCGGGGATGCCGTTGTCGCCCATGTCACCATACCACTTGCTGTAGAGCGCCTTGGCGCGCCCCGTGTTGCCTAACGCGTCGATGGACACGACGATGAAGCCCAGCTCGGCCATGGCCTGCACCTGCCCCATGCTGGCGTAGGAGACGGCGGCGCGGGTGGGGAAGAACTCCTTGGGCGCCGGGGAGATGAGCGGGCCCGGGTAGATGTGGTCGATGACGGGGTACGTCTTCGTGGAATCGAAGTGCGACGGCTTCCAGATCACCCCGGTGATCTCGGTGATGCCGTCCCGCGCCTTGGCGCGGAAGACCTCGCCCGGGCGCCAGCCGGTGGCGCGAAGCGCCGAGATGTCGGCGCGCTCGAGCTCGCGCACCACGCGGCCGTCGGCACCGCGCAGCACCGACACCGGCGGCAGGTCCAGGCGCGAGTACGTGTCGACGAAGAACTTCCCCGACGGAACGCGCGTCACCTGGTGGTCGGCGTCCTCGGGAGTGAGCAGCGTGAGCGCCGAGCCATCGAGGGCAACCGAGTACAGGAAGTCGTACTCCGGGTGCCGTCCCGGCTCACGTCCGCGCGCGGTGAAGTAGACGCGCCCCAGCGCCTCGTCCACCCCCACCAGCGCCGTCACCACCCAATCGCCGGCGGTGAGCTGGTGCCTCACGGCACCGTCAGCCCCAACGTGGTACAGGTGCGCCCACCCGTCGCGCTCGGAGAACCAGATGGCGTCGCCGCTGCGCAGTGGCTGCCAGTTGGTGGAGCCGTTGGTGATGTCGATGCTCCCCACCACGTACATGGCCGAGCTGTCGCGGGCGATGGCGCGCGCGGCGCCGCCCGACACGTCGGCCGCCATGAGCGCCACCTTCTTGGGGCCGCGCGTGACGTGCGTGAAGTAGACGCGATCCGACGCGGGCGACCATTGCGCCTGGCGCCCCCCAAACGAGTACAGCGACATCATCGGCTGCCGCGACCCCTCGATCACCCGGCTCGACCGCGCGCCAACGTCGACGAGGTAGAGGTCGATCATCTGCACCACCGAGTCACCCGGCAGGGCGTAGGGATACTCGTAGTAGGTGGGGCGCAGCGTGGTGGATGAGTAGAGATGGAACTTCTGCACCCCGCGCTCGTCGATGCGCGGCACCACCAGCCGCCTGGAGTCGGGCGACCAGGTGACCTGCACCACGTCGGGTTGCTTCTGCCGGATCTGCGTGGGCGATCGGGTTGCCACGCCATAGGCATGTCCCGCGACGCCGTCGGTGGTGAGCTGGATGGAGTCCGACGCACCCGCGCGACGCACCCACAGGTTGTGGCCCGACGAGAAGGCCTCCCATTGTTCGTCGGGCGAGCGCACGTACCGCCGGCGATCGGGGAGCGTGTCGGTGCGGCTGCAGGCGTAGCTGGCCAGCTCGCAGACAAAGGCGCGCGCGCCGATGCGCAGCCGGATGCGACGTTCGTCCCTGCCATCGTCGGCGAAGTCGAATCGCTGGAAGGGGAGCGTGCCTGGCGCAAAGGCGCTGTCGGCGGCACGCGAGAGCGACGCCGCGAGCCGAGCATTGTCGAACAGGAGCGTGCGTGCTCCCGTGGCCGGCGACACGGTCACGAACTCCGCGCCACGCGGCGTCATCACCCGGTACCAGAAGCGCGTGCTGTCGCGGTAGAAGGTGGGCGCCACCTGGTCGCCCGTGACCAGGCGCAGCGCATTCCACGTGAGCATCTGCTCGGCGCGCTGGTAGTCGGCGGCGGCAGTGGTCGAGGTTGCGGCGGGCGCCTGCGCAAGGAGCGGCGCAGACGACAGTGTGGCGAGGAGGATCGGGAAGGAGCGCAGCGTGAGGTGCATCGACGGCTAGAAGAAGAATGTGAAGGTGCCAGAAGCTGCGCCCCGCGCTCGGGGTGGTCAACGCAGGATCACGAAGCAGATTACCAAGGCGATCCGCCCCGCGACCCCCTTCGCGCCTTCGCGCGAAACCCGCCCTTCATTCGTCGCACGCCGCCTCATGCCTCGCACCGCGACCCGCGCCCTCGTCTTGCTCCAGCTCACGCTGGCCACCGCGCTGCCTGCCCAGACGCCGAGCGCACCCGCCGAGTCGCAAGGTGCCCTGACCGTACAGCGCATCTTCTCCGGCGAATTCTCCGCGCGCGGCGTGGCGCAACTGCGGTGGGTGGAGGGCGGCAATGCCTTCATCACCGTGGAACCGGCCGCCGACGGGCGCGGGCGCGAGATCGTGCGGCGGGAGACGGCGACCGGCGCGCGCACGGTGCTGGTGAGCGCCGCGCAGCTGACGCCGTCCGGCGCATCAACCCCGCTGGCGTTCGACAGCTTCGCATGGTCGGACGACAACACCAGGCTCCTCCTCTTCACCAACACGGTGAAGGTCTGGCGCCTGAACACGCGCGGCGACTACTGGGTGCTGGACCGTGGCACGGGGGCGCTGCGCAAGCTGGGGGGTGACGCCGCGCCGTCGACGCTGATGTTCGCCACCTTTGCGCCCGACGGGCGGCGCGTGGCGTACGTGCGCGACAACGACCTGTATACCCAGGAGCTGTCGAGCGGCGCGATCACGCGCCTCACGCACGACGGCTCGCGCACCAGCATCAACGGCACGTCGGACTGGGTGTACGAGGAGGAACTCGGCGTTCGCCAGGCGTTCTCGTGGAGCCCCGACAGCCGCCGCATCGCGTTCTGGCACTTCGACGCCTCGGCGGTGCGCGACTTCCTGCTCATCAATAACACCGACTCGCTCTACCCGTTCACCACGCCCATCCCGTACCCCAAGGCGGGGACGACCAACTCGCGCGTGACGCTGGGCGTGGTGTCACCAACCGGTGGACCCGTCACCTGGCTGGACGTGGTGGGCGATACGGCCGCCAGCTACATCGGGCGCATGGAGTGGCTCGACTCGGCGTCGATCCTGGTGCAGCATCTGGACCGCAAGCAGCAGCGCAACGACTTCTGGGTGGGCGACGCCGCCACTGGACGAGGGCGCGTGGTCTTCACCGATCGCGACAGCGCGTGGGTGGAAGTGCAGGAGCTGCGCTGGCTCGAGGGCGGAAGATCGATGCTGGTGGAGAGCGAACGCGATGGGTGGCGGCACCTGTATCGCGTACGGCGCGACGGGACGGGGTTGCAGCTCCTGACCGACGGCCCGTGGGACGCCACCCTCGCCGGCGTGGACGAGCGTGCGGGGGTGCTCTACTTCATGGCGTCGCCAGGGGATGCGGTGCGCAACTACCTGTACCGCGCGCCCCTGTCCGGGGGGAAGGCGGTGCGTGTCACACCCGCCAGCCAGGACGGAACGCACCGCTACGACATTGCCCCTGACGGCAAGTGGGCGGTGCACACCGTCTCGCGCTTCGACCAGCCGCCACGCAGCGTCCTCATCCGCCTCCCGTCGCACGAGGAAGTGCGCGTCCTCGAGGACAACGCGACGCTCCGCACGCGCTACGCGGCCCTGGGCGCCCCGCCCACCGAGTTCTTCACCGTGACCACCGCCGAGGGGCTGTCGCTCGACGGCTACCTCATGCGGCCCGCGTCGTTCGACCCGGCGAAGCGCTACCCGGTGCTGATGCACGTGTACGGCGAGCCGGCCGGGCAGACCGCAGTGGATCGTTGGGGCGGGAGCGGGATGCTCTTCCATCGCATGATCACCGAGCGTGGTTACCTGGTGGTGAGCATCGACACGCGCGGCACGCCGTCGCCCAAGGGACGGGGGTGGCGCAAGGCGATCTATGGGGCGGTGGGGGCGACGACGGCGGCCGAGCAGGCGGCGGGGCTGCGGGCGCTGGCGCAGCGCTACGCGTTCGTCGACACCACGCGCGTGGCGATCTGGGGGTGGAGCGGGGGCGGGACCAACACGCTCAATGCGCTCTTTCGCGAGCCCGACTTCTTCAAGGTGGGAATGTCGGTGGCGCCGGTTCCCGACCAGCGGCTGTACGACACCATCTACCAGGAGCGCTACATGGGGCTCCCGCAGGAGAACGTGGAGGGCTACGCCCGAGGCTCGGCGATCCATCACGCCGAGGGGCTCAAGGGGCGGCTGCTCATCGTGCATGGCAGCGGCGACGACAACGTGCACTACCAGGGAACGGAGCGGCTGGTCAACCGCCTGATCACGTTAGGCAAGCGGTTCGACCTTATGGTGTATCCCAACCGGAGTCACTCCATCTCCGAGGGGGCGGGGACCACGCCGCACATCTACGCCCTGCTCTACCGGTACCTGACGGAGCAGCTGCCGGCGGGAGGACGCTAGCGCTGGCTGCGGGCCCCGGGGTTCCGCGCCGAACCGGGCGCGTCTCCGCGCGCATCCGCCCGAGATCGCCCGTCGCAGGGGAGCAGGACGATGCACGCGCTGCCGGCATGTGTGTGCCGTGTGTGAGCCCGAAGGGGACAGGCGACCGGGGAAGCATCGCACGGGTCCAATCATCCGCAGGGCTCCCACTTCTTCGGCCAACAACATGCGCCAACTCTCGGCTGCGCTCGCCGTCCTGACCCTCCTGGCCGGTTCGCCACACGTGCAGCGAGCGGGGGTGGCATCGAGCGTCGTTCGTCAGGGTGAATCGACACGGGATGCGGGCGGGCGACACGCGTGGACCGTCGTGAACGACAGCGCGCTCCTGCCGCGCATTGAACAATTCCAGGCGGCATTCGACGCGGGCAATCGACTGTCGGGCGTGCTTCTGGTCGAGCGCGATGACCGGGTGGTGCTGCGTCACGCGTTCGGTTGGGCCGATCCGGTACGCAGCGAGCCGATGACGGTGACGACGCCAGTGCCCGTGGCATCGATCACGAAGATCTTCACGCGCGCGTTGACGGTGCAGCTCGTTCGCGACGGCGTGCTCGGCGTCAACGAACGGATCTCGAAGTTCCTGCCGGGCTTCCCTCGCGGTGATTCCATCACGGTCTTGCACCTGTTGTCACACCGGGCGGGCATTCCTCACCGTGTCACCATGCCCGGCGCCGAATCGCGGCGCATGCAGCCGGCGGACGTCGTCGCCCTCGCTGCGGCGCACGATGCCGTCTTCGCGCCGGGATCACAGTCGAGCTACTCCACCGCCGGGTACTCCGTGCTCGCGCGCGTGCTGGAAGTGGCGAGCGGCCAGCCGTTCCACGACCTGCTGCGGCAGCGGCTCTTCGAGCCCGCGGGGATGCCACGCAGCTTCGACCTTGCCGATCCGTCGCCACCGCAGCGCGCGGCCGCCAGCTTCCTGCCGTTGCACGGGCGACTGGTCCCGGCGCCCGACAAGCACCTCTCCTATCTCGTGGGAGGCGGTTCCTCGGTGTCGACGGCGGACGACCTGCTCACCTTCGTCCACGCCCTGCGCGACGGTCGACTTCCGGGCGTGCGCCTGTCGGACCTCGAACCAACGGGGAGCGGCCGCTGGCTCGGAGCGAGCAACGGGTACTTCGCCTGGGTCGACATCAGACCCGACGATCGACTGACCACCATCTGGGTGGGAAACAGCTGGGGGGGCGCCGGAAGTGCCCTGCTCGACGCGCTGCCCGTCTTGCTGCGCGGGGAGCAACCGGCGGCGCCCATCACGCCGCCGCGGAGCGTGGCGCCTACCGCCGCACAGCGCTCAGCGTACGTCGGCCATTATCGCACACGACCGGGCGCGTCGTACGAGATTTCGGATGACGGCGAGTTGCGACTGGAGGGCAACTTCCTGGTGCCCATCGGCGAGGATCGCTTCTGGTTGCCCTCGACCTCGCGGCCGGTGCGCTTCATCCGCGACGAGACGGGACGGGTGGTCTCGCTCGAGGAGGGGACAGGCGCGACCGCGCGAATACTCCCGCGCATCAGGGGATGACGCCGCGCGGCGCCATCGACCATGCGCTCCAGTTGGCGTGGCGTCCCCCGTCCTGTGCGGTGATGGACCAGCCCAGCGTGCCGAGTGCCCGCACCAATCCCTCGCGTGCCACGGCATGCGTGATGGCAACGACATCGCCGTGGCGTGACACCACGGCATGCAGCCACTCCGCACCGGCGCGCGCCTGCGCCTGGGCGGCGGCGACCGCGGGGTGGGAGTCGCGACGCGTGTGCACCGACCACGCCACCCCCGCCGCCAGCGCCCACCCCATGGGGGGAAGGCGAAGGAAGCCGAGCGCGGGAATGGGAATGACCGACTCGCGCAGGAGCGGCGTGGTGATCACCGGGCGCCCGGCGGCCACGAGGGCCGCCGACTCGATGGCGCGGCGCAGGTCGCTGCTCACCACGCAGGCGGCACGCGCCGTCAGGCGCAAGGCATCCGGTGCCTGCTCGCCAGCCGCAAGTCCTGCCTCGTCGTAGCGCGCCCGCCAGCGCTCCACGTCGTGCCGCGACATCCATCCCGACGGAAGCGACGCCGACCGGCCGTGGCGCACGAGGATGATGCGCCTGGCGATGGTCGCCGCGGGTGGTGTCGCACGCGGCTCGGTCAACGGGGAGCGGCAAGGGCTTCGAGGACCCGCCCCACCAGCGCGTTCATGGTGCGCGGATAGGGGTCGGTCACGTTCACCTGCAATGCCACGGTGACGCCGAGTGCGGGGAGGTGATGCAGCTCGGTGGCGTAGCCGGGAAAGAAGCCGGAGTGCCCCCATGACTCGCCCACGGGCGTGGGGCGCACCATCACCCCCAGGCCGTAGCGTACGTTGGGGCCCAGGCGCGCGGGAACGGCGTCGAGCATGAGGCGGCGGGCGGAATCGCCCAGCACCGTTCCGGCGTAGAGCGCCTGCCCCCAGCGCGCCAGGTCGCGGGTGGAGGACGCCATCCCGCCACCCGTCCACTCGAACTGCGGGTTCACCTGCAACCGGCCATTGACCACCGAGGCATCGTAGCCGCCAAGCTCGTTGCGGGGGCCGGCATACCCGTTGGCGATGCGCGGAAGGTCGGGCCGGTCGCTCGGCACCGTCTCGCGCAACGCCAGCGGCTCCAGCAGCCGCCGGCGCACCTCGTCGAAGACCGGCGTCCCGGTGATGCGCTCGAGGATCGCGCCTAGCACGATGTAGTTGGTGTCGGAGTACTCCCACCCGGCGCCGGCGTCGAACGGGGGCGTGGTGCCGGCCAGCACCTCCAGCCGGTCAGCGACGGTCCACGCCTTGAATGGCGCCTCGCGCAAGAGGCGCGTGACCGCCGGCTGGAACTCGTAGCGCACGAGCCCCGACTGGTGGCGCAGCAGCTGGCGGACGGTGATGCGCGGCGCATTGGGGAGGGAGGGGAACCACGGCGCATCGCCGATGTAGCGCCCGATGGGGGCGCCGAGGTCGAGGCGCCCCTCCTGCACGAGCTGCAGCGCCACGGCCGCGACGTAGGTCTTGCCCACGCTCCCCTGCAGCAGGCGATCGGAGACGCGCAACGGCTCGCCCCGCGCCGTGTCGGCCATTCCGGATACCAGCGCCGCGATCCGTCCGTCAGCCGCAACCACGGCCAGGGAAGCGCCGGGCCAGCGGGAGGCGCCGCGTGCCGAATCGAGCAGCTGCTGGAGCCGGGCCACGAGGGCCGGGGCGAACGCGGCGCCCGACGGCGCGGCGGACGCGGCGCGGGTGTCCTGCGCCTGGAGGCGGTGGCCCGGCGCGGACCCAAGCGGCGCGCTGCCCGCGAGACAGAGGGCCACGAGTCCCAGCCGCAGCGGCCAGGCACGGCGCAGGGCGGCGTGGCAGGCGCGTGCGCGCGGCGGCCTGCATTGGACGGCTGGGGCGGCGCGAGCGAGCATGGCGGACGATAACCGGGTGACGCCGCGACCGCAGCTTGTGAGGTGGACGGTGGGGCGTAGCTTCCGGTCGAGCCCGCAACGCGCACCCGTCCCCATCTGCGGGTCAGGCTGATGCCCACTCCTCCCCCGTCCCCGCCTGGCACCGAGCCGTCCCACCCGGTGACGGCCGATCCGCTCGATCCGCTGCACCACCCGGGGCGCCTTCGCGCCGTGCGCGCCACCGGCCTGGCCGACGGGTCGCGCAGCGCCGTCCTGGATGGTCTCGCGCGCGCCGTGCGCCGCCTGCTGGGGACACCGGGCGCCGTCGTCACCCTGCTCGACGATCGCCGGCAGTACATGCCGGGGACCGACGGGATGGACTACGGCGGCGATGGCGCACGCACGGCCCCCCTCTCGCGCTCGGTCTGCCGCTTTGCGCTCGGAAGCACCGAGCCCCTGGTGATCGACGACTTGCACACGCATCACCTGACGCGCAACGACACCGAGTTGCAGCAGACGGGGGTGCGCGCGTACCTGGGGATCCCGCTGGCCGACCGGCAGGGCCACGTGCTGGGGGTGATGTGCGCGGTGGACGCGATGCCGCGGGCGTGGAGCGCCGACGACATCGCCACCCTGGAAGACGTGGCGCGTGCGGCGCGCTCCGAGTTGGTGCGCTCCGCCGTGGAGGAGCGATTCCACCTGGCGGTGGAGGCCACCGGCGAGGTGCTGTACTCGATCTATCCGGCCAGCGGCTTCGTCTGGCGCGAGGGGGCGATGCTCGCGATCTACGGGCGCACCGCCGCCGAGGTGGACGCCGAGCTGGAAGGCTGGATCGATTGCCTCCATCCCGACGACCGGACGCGCGTGGTGGCGAGCTGGGAATCGGTGATTGCCTCGCCGGCCGACCGGTGGGAGTGCGAGTACCGCATGGTGCAGCCGACGGGGCGCGTGGTGACGGTGCGCGACCGCGCGCGGATCACGCGCAACGAGGCGGGGACCCCGGTCCTCATTGCCGGGGCCGTGGAGGACGTGACCGCCGAGCGCACGGCGCAGGCCGAGCTGCAGGAGAGCGAGTCGCGCATGCGCACGGTGCTGGACACCATCCGTGATGGCGTGGTGCTTCAGGACCGGTCGGACACCATCCTCCTCTCCAACCCGGCGGCGGCGCGCATCCTGGGGCTCACCGAGGACCAGCTGCACGGGCGCTCCTCCTACGACCCGCGCTGGCAGGCGCTCAAGCCCGACGGGTCCCCGTTCCGCCCGGACGAACACCCGTCCGTCGTGGCGATGCGCACCGGCCAGGTGCAATCGGGGGTGCTGATGCAGGTGGCGCGTCCCGATGGCTCGCGCGCCTGGCTGTCGATCGACTCGCAGCCGATCCGGCGCCCCGACGGCAGCGCGGACGCCGTGCTCACCACCTTTCGCGACGTCACGCGCGAGCGCGATGCCGTGCAGGCGGCAGCGCACCTGGCGGCGATCGTCTCGTCCAGCGGGATGCCGATCATCTCGACCGCCACGGATGGCACGATCCAGTCGTGGAACCGCGCCGCCGAGACCTTCTTTCGCCTCCCGGCGTCGGACATGCTGGGCACGTCGATCTGGCGCCTGGTGCCCGCGGATCACGTCGAGGCCGAGCGTGCGGCCATGGCGGCCGCGACGGCCGGCCAGGTGCAAGAGATCGAGACCGAGCGCGTGCGCCCGACCGGCGTCCGCGCCCCGGTGTCGCTCACCATCTCCCCCGTCATCGGCGATGGCGGGCAGGTGATCGGGCTCGCGACCGTCGTTCGCGACCTGTCGGCACGGCGGGAGCTGGAGGTGGAGCTCCGCCAGGCGCAAAAGCTGGAGGCCATGGGGCGGCTGGCCGGCGGCGTGGCGCACGACTTCAACAACCTGCTCACCGCCATCCGCGGGAACGCCGAACTGATGCGGGCCGTGCTCCCCGACGACGACCCGCAGGCCCACGACGACCTCGAGGAGATCGTGCGGACGGTGGAGCGCGCCGCGAGCCTCACCCGGCAGCTGCTCACCTTCAGCCGCAAGCAGGTGGTGCGGGTGCGCCCGCTCTACCTCAACCGCACGATTGCCGGAACGATGGCGATGCTGCGGCGCATCATCGGTGAGGACCTGCACGTCACCTTCGATCCCGACCCGACCGACCCGGTGATCCTGGCCGACCCCGGCCAGGTGGAGCAGGTGCTGATGAACCTCGCGGTGAATGCGCGCGACGCGATGCCCAGCGGCGGATCGCTCCTCATCAGCACCGTGGAGCTTCCCGGCGGGCGTCGCCCGCCGGGCGCGCCGAACGCGCCGGTCTTCGATCGCCGCTACGTCGTGCTCTCCGTGCGCGACACGGGGACCGGGATGGACGAGGCAACGCGGCTGAATGCCTTCGAGCCGTTCTTCACCACCAAGGGAGAGGGGAAGGGGACGGGACTCGGCCTCTCGACCGTGTACGGCATCGCCGCGCAGTGCGACGGGGTGGCGTGGATCACGAGCGCGGTGGGCGTGGGAACGACTGTCTCGGTCGCCGTTCCCGCGCAGTCGCGTCACGCCATGGAGCATTCGCTCGAGAGCGCGGACCTCTCTCCCACGGCGGGGCACGGGACCGTACTTCTGGTCGAGGACGACCCGGCGGTGCTGGAGACGATCACGCGCAGCCTGTCACGCGCGGGCTACCACGTCTTGCGGGCGGGCTCGGCCGATGCGGCCATCAGGCGGCTGGTGGCGGCTGGAGAGGAAGGGACGCCGGTGAACGCGGTGATCACCGACCTCGTGATGCCCGGCGGCGGGGGCCACGCACTGCTGGCCCACATCCGCGCAACGCAGCCCACGCTGCCGGTCCTCGTGGTCTCCGGCTACTCCGGCGACGAGCGGTTCGAGGTTCCCCAGGACCTGCGGCTCAGGTTCCTTCCCAAGCCGTTCGGTCCCAACGAGTTGCTGGAGGGGCTGCACTCGCTGCTCACCTGAGCGCCCAGTCCCCGTCGGGGACGCCACGCCCGGTCGTGGTGGCCGGCCGCCCTCGAGCGCTTGTGTCTGCGCGCCCCCCTCGGCACAATCAACGTTCGTCCCGAAACCCGGAGCTTTCATGCGTTATTCAGTGCTCGCCCTCGCGGTGGTCCTCGCGTCCACGACCGCGCAGGCGCAGGATGCCGATCGTTCGGTGAAAGGCGGCGTACAGGTGGCGGGCTGGAAGGCCCGCATCGACCGCCGCCCCATGTCGCAGGGCAAGACGGTGAACGACTCCAGGATGGTGTCGGAAGGGCAGGCGTTGCGGCTGTCGGTAGGCCCCGCCGGCAACTTCTGGAACCCGTCGCACACCGCCAAGGGTGACTACACCGTCAAGGCGACGTTCAAGGAGCACAAGATGGCCGCGTCGCACCCGCACTCGTACGGCATCTTCATTGGCGGGAACGACCTGGAGAGCGACACCGAGACGCTGGCGTACTGCATTGCCT
>CAZVDJ010000027.1:0-17245 GCA_964626245.1 uncultured Gemmatimonadaceae bacterium | reverse complement strand
GGCGCTACTCCGTGAACTGGCGCTATAAGGTCGATGGCCGCGAGGTGCAGGGTGGTCCCACGCGCATCCTCCACTTCGCCCCGGCGGAGCGCCTGGTGCTCGACTGGCCCGATTGGCGCGGCGATGCGTCCGTCACCGGGCAATCCATCGCCTTCTCCCTCGAGGCGGAGGGAGACGGAACGCGCCTCACCTTCGAGCACGTGGGCTTCACGCGCACCGCGGACATCGGCGACTACGCCTTTGGCTGGCGCTCCTTCCTGCAGGAGTTGGCGCGGGTCGCCGAACGCGAGGCGGGCCCCACGTGATTTCAGGACCCGTAGGCGCGCCGTTGCCGGCGCAGGGCGCCCGCGCTGCGGCTACGGACGCTGAGACCGCTTCTAGATCCAGCGCCGCACGCGCGCGCGGTACGCGCGGTACGCCTCGCCGAACCGCTCCTCCAGGTAGCGTTCCTCGGGGCGAATGGCCAGGACGACGATGAGGACGACGGCCACGGGAAGGGTGAGCACCGGCCAGAGCGATCCGGACAAACCGGCCGTTGCCATCACCACCGACCCGAGGCCGAGGTACATCGGGTTGCGCGTGTAGCGATAGGGCCCGTCGGTCACCAGCGTGCTCGACGCGTGCCAGGGGAACGGACTGGTGCGCGCGCGCCGAAAGCGCAGCGCCGCCGCCAGCGCCACCAGCCCGGGGATGGCGAAGACGATCGCGACGGCACGCGCCCACGGCCCGGGCGGAAAGGGGAGCGGCCGCCACCTCTCAGCCGCCAGCGACAACAGCAAGATGACGGCGTAGATGAAGGGCGGTGGTACGTAGGGGCCGGTGGCCAGCGGCGTTCGTGGCGCTTCCATCGTCTCACCTCACTCCTGGACGTGGGTGGGAGGAGCCAGCGGGAGCGTCAGGTGCAATCGCTCCACCACCGAGAAGCCCGCCCGGCGATAGACGGCAACCGCCGCCGCGTTGTCATGCCCGGTTTCCACGCGCATGGCCCGCACCCCTTCGCGCTGCGCGCCCTCGCGCAGCTGCGCCAACGCCCGGCTGGCGAGGCCACGCCCGCGCCACGACGGCCGAACGAAGAGGTCGTCGATGGTGGCCACGCGCCCGCCAAACTCCATGCTGTGCGCGTAGGTCACCACGACATGTCCCGCCGCGCCCCCCTCCACCTCGATGAGCCATGCGGCGCCTACCGAGACGGGACCCTCGGGGGCCAGCAACGGGGCCAACGCGGCGGCGGCGATTCCGCGCTCCAGTGCGTACCCCGACTCGGCGTAGAAGTCCGCCATCAGGGCGAGCAGCAGTTCGAAGTCGGCCGGTGTTGCCCGTCGCAGGATCACGCGCACGGTCCTTGGTGAACGAACGGGTACGCGTCACGCGCGCGGCGTCGAATGCGCAGCGTCAGGCGCGTCAGAACTCGAACCCCGCGGCGAGGTTGAAGTGCCGGTTGGCGCGATCGCCGCCCGGGTACCGCGTGCTGGTGCCGCGCCACCCGACCGACGCGAAGACCGGCCCGCCCGGACGCACCGTGACAAACGAGGCGCAGGTGCGATTGCGCAGTCGCCGCCCCGGCAGCTGCTGCTCGTCGTCCGGGTCGCCCACGCCACAGCCGGCGCCGAGCGACAGGCGCGTGGACGGCGCCGCCTCCAGCTGGAGCCACCCCCCCACGTCGCGCACGGCGCGTCCGTCGGTGGTGATCCCCTGTCCGATGCCACCACCGCCCAGCCCGCGCGCGGCGCGCCCGCGGTACCATTCGCCGCGCAGCGTGAACAGCGCACCTAACGGGACGAGGGCGTCGACCCCCACCACGGTGCTGCCGACGGTGGCATTGGCGGCGTTCCGCAGCCACCCCTGGTGAACGCCGATCCCCACTTCGCCGCGCCGTTCGCCCGCCATCCACCGCGCCCGCAGCCGTCCCTGCAGCGACGGACGTCCGGCGCGCTCTGCCGCGTCGAAGTCGCTGTCGAACGGCTCCACCGCGTCGCCGCTGGCCGGGGCGAGCACCGCGCCCTGCAGCGACCATGAGCCGCCCGGGGTCAGGTGCCAGCTCCCCCTAACCTGCGGAAGCCACAACCACAGGTTGCCGGCGGCGGTGAACTCGGGGGTGCCGAACGCCGCCACGCTCGTGGGATTGAGCCCGTTCACCAGCGGCACCTCCTGTCCCACCAGCAGCTCGCCACGCTCCCACGACAGCAGGCCGCGCGCCGTCCGCAGCCGCCACAGGGGGAAGTGGCGCCCGCCGCTCGAGGGCTGCTGTCCACCGTAGAAGTCGGTGTGCAGCTCGCCCTCGAAGCGTGCGCCCATCACCCGCTCCACGCGCACGACCACGCCGAACGACGTCTGCCGCAGCGAGGCGCCCAGGCCGGAACGCCCCGCCGTGTCGCGCACGAACAGCGGGACATCCACCGCGTTCACGCGACCCGAGTTGCTGAAGGCGTTCATCAGGACGCGACCAAAGAGGTCGAGGCGCACCCGTGACGCGGCCTGCACCTGCGACTCGGCCTGTGCCTCCACCTGTTCGCGAAGGAGCGCGATCGCCTGCTCGGCACGCCGCAAGCGCTCGGCGATGGAGTCGGCGGCGGTGCGCGCCGAGTCCTGCGCGTGCGTGCGGCCAGGCGCCAGGGCGAGCAGGAGCGCGACCAGCCGCGCGGCGCCCGCGATCGTGGCGGCCGTTCCCGCTCGTTGCCGCTGGCGTGGTGCCCAGGCGTCGTCCGCCAGGATCGGGGAGCGTGACTGTACGGCGCCACGCCCGTGAGCGAGACTAGTGCAGCGTTGGGCTGCCGATGTCTGGATGTCCGGCGCTCGTTCGCATCCCGGTGCAGCGCGACGCATCGTCCCTTTCCTCCGTGAGTGCCCCTCGTCCGTGTCCATCGTCCGCCCTCTCCGTTGCGCGCTTCTGCTCGTTGGGGCGACATCGCCCGTGCTGGCGCCACGGGCGGTGGCGCAGGGGACGGTGCAGGGCACGGTCGCCATCGCCGAACGGTCCGGCGCGCGCACGGCCGACCTGAACGATGCCGTGATCTGGCTCCAGCCGCTGGCGGGGACGGGGCGCCCGGGTGCCGCGGCCACCGTCCCCATCGTGATGTCGGAGCGAAAGTACACGCCCAAGGTGCGGCTGGTGAGCATGGGGAGCACGGTGGAGTTCCCGAACCAGGATCCCTTTCGCCACAACGTCTTCTCCAAGGCCGGCCCTTCGGAGTTCGACCTCGGGCTCTACGATCGTGGCGAGGTGAGGCGGACGCGCGTGAGCGCGCCGGGCGTCTATCCGATCTTCTGCAACATCCACGCACGCATGGTGGCGTTTGTCGTCGCGGCGCCGACCGTGTCGGCCGCGCAGGCGGACGCGAGCGGGCGCTTCACGATTCCCGCCGTTCCGGCCGGCCAGTACCGGCTGTACACGTGGCACCATCGCGGGGGCGAGCAGTCGCGCGAGGTGGAGGTCACGGCCGCCGGATTGCCCGACGTGCGCGTCTCGCTCGATGCACGCACGTACCGCTTCGTGCAGCACAGGAACAAGTTCGGCAAGCCCTATCCCCCCGATGGCCCCGACCGCTATTGAGCGGGGCGGGCGCCTGACGTGGCGCCTGGTCCTCATCGTCGGGGCGGTGGTGGCCGTCGTGCTCGTGCTGGCGCTGGCGGGACTGTCGCTCGCCACGGAGCGCACCGCGGCCGCGACGAGCGCGCGCGCCCTGGAGCGCACGACCCGCCTCCTGGCCGTCCTGCTGGACGAGCGTGAGGCCGGTCTCGCGCGCGCCACGCAAGTCTTTGCGCAGAACCCCAACTTCCGGTCCATCGTGCTCTCGGGGCGTCCGCAGGACGTGCTCGACCAGTCCATCGAGGCGGCGCAGCGCGTGGGGGCGCAGTGGGTGCAGGTCACCGACAGCGCGGGGATCCGGCTGGCCAAGAGCGATGAACCGGCGGCTCCGCCGTCCCCGCTGGCCGGCTCGGCGCTGATCGCCGGTGCGCTCTCGGGCGACGTGACGGGCGGGATCGGGACGTCGGGCGACACCGCGCTCTTCCAGGCGGTGGCGGTCCCGGTGGTCGGGGCCACGACGGTGAGCGGGGCGTTGATGGCCACGCAGGCGATCGACTCTGCCCTGGCCGCCGAGATCCGGGAGACGACGGCGAGCGAGGTGGCCTTCTTCGTGCTCGACACGGCGGGGCGCGCGCACGTGGTGGCGGCCACCTTCGGCCGGCACGCGGGGCTCGATGAGTCGTTAGGTGCGGCGGTGGGGCGGTCGCTGGTGTCGGGAACGGCGGACGCCGTCCCGCTGTCGCTGCCGCTGGCCGGGCGCCCCTTCAGCGGGCGCGCGGCGCCGTTGCGGTCGGCGGGGGGCGAGGTGCTGGGCGGGATGGCGGCGCTGCGCTCGGTGGAGGCGGAGCGCGCCCCGTTTGCCGGGCTGCGCGGGGCGATCGTCGCGGCCGGCATTGCCGGGTTGGGGCTTGCCTTCGTCCTGGCGCTGCTCACCGCGCGCTCGCTGGCCCGCCCCATCCTGGCGCTCACCCACGCCACCCGTCGCGTGGCCCAGGGAGACTACGACGTGCACGTGGCGGTGACCTCGCACGACGAGATCGGGACGCTGGCCGAGTCGATCCGCATGATGATCAATGACCTGCGCGAGAAGGCGTCGCTGGTGGCCGTGCTGGAAGGGCAGGGAGGTGCGCGCGCGGCGCGCGTGGTATCGGCCGGGAGCACCGGGCGTGGCCTGGGGGTGGTGGCGGAGGGCGAGGCGGTGGAGATCGCGCCGGGCGCGGTGGTGGGAGGACGCTACGAGATCGGGGAATCGCTGGGGGCCGGCGGGGGCGGCGTCGTCTTTCGCGCATTCGACCGGGAGCTGGGCGAGACGGTCGCCCTCAAGACGCTGCACGGCGACGCGGTCACCGACGACCCCGAGGCGCTCGAGCGCCTCAAGAGCGAATTGCGGCTGGCGAGACGCCTGACCCATCGCAACATCGTGCGCACCTACGACCTGGGCGTGGCCGGAGGACGGTACTGGATCACGATGGAGCTGGTCTCGGGGACCTCGCTGCGCGCGCTGCTCGACCGGGAGCGGGCATTGCCGCTGGCGGCCGCGCTGTCGATCGGCAAGCAGCTCTTCCGGGCGCTGCAGGTGGCGCACGAGGCCGGGATCCTGCATCGCGACATCAAGCCGCAGAACCTCATGGTGCAGCCGGACGGGACGCTCAAGGTGATGGACTTCGGAATCGCACGCGCCATCACCCGCTCGTCGGGGCTCACGCAGGCGGGGGTGGTGGTGGGGACGCCCGAGTACATGGCGCCCGAGCAGCTGCTGGGCGAGGCGGTCGATGCGCGCAGCGACCTCTTCTCGGCGGGGGTGGTGCTGTACGAGTGCGTGACCGGGCGCCGGCCCATCGAGGCCGACTCCCCGGCCGTGCTCATTGCGCGGGTGCTGCGCGATGCCGCCCCGAGCGCGTCGAGCGTGGCTCCTGCGGTCCCGGCCGGACTGTCGGCGCTGCTGGACCGCCTGCTGGCGCGCACGCCGGCGCTTCGGCCGGCCAGCGGCGGCGAGGTGTTCGCGGAGCTGCAGGGGATGGACGCGTGACGGGAGCCGTACCCGCCAGCAGCAACGCCGGCACCGAACCCCGCGCGCCCGGCCTCCTCGTCCCGGTCTTTGCGACGGCGATCTTCCTGAACGCCGCGCTCCTGTTCGCGGTGGAGCCGATGTTCACCAAGATGGTCCTCCCGCGCCTGGGGGGGACGCCGTCGGTGTGGAACACCTGCCTCCTCTTCTTCCAGGGCGCGCTCCTGGTGGGGTACGGGTACGCGCACCTCACGTCGCGGTGGCTGTCGGTGCCGCGGCAGGCGGCGTTGCACCTCGCGTGCCTTGCCGGGGCCGTCGCCCTGCTCCCCGTGGCGCTTCCGGCCGATGCCGTTCCCCCGCCCGGTGGCAGCGCCGCGGCGATCGGCTGGCTGCTGGCGCGCCTGACGACGGTGCTGGGGATCCCGTTCTTGCTGCTGGCGGCCGGGGCGCCGCTGCTGCAGCGCTGGTTCTCCACGACCGCGCACCCGTCGGCGACCAATCCCTACTTCCTGTACGTGGCGAGCAACCTGGGGAGCTTCGCGGCCCTGCTCGCGTATCCGGTGCTCATCGAGCCGCGTCTGCGGCTGGGCGAGCAGAGCGTCCGGTGGGCGCAGGGCTACGGGGTGCTCGTGGTGCTGGTGTCCGTCGCCGCCGTGCTGGCCTGGCGGTGGCGGTTGGGAACCGATCGAACGGGAGATGAGCGCACAGGGACGGGCGAGCCGGCGGATGCGGCGGTCATGCCGCAACAGGATGGTACCGGCCGCGCTGAAATGGTGACGACGGGAGAGTGGGAGGAGGGCAACGTAGAAGTTGGGGGGGGCCCCCCGCGCCACCCCTTCTCCCTTCGCGCGGCAGCGACGTCCCGCACCCGCAGCGCTACCCTCGCCACCCCCTCCCTCATCCCCACGCGCGCCTGGCGCCTGCGCTGGGTCCTCCTCTCCTTCGCGCCCTCGTCGCTCCTCCTCGGCGTCACCACCTTCGTCAGCACCGACATCGCGGCGGTCCCGTTCCTCTGGGTCGTTCCGCTGGCGCTCTACCTGCTCACCTTCGTCCTCACGTTCGCGCGGCGCCCGCTGCTCAACCGGCGCCTCATGCTCGCGCTGGAGGTGGGGCTCGTCCTGGCGCTCCTCCTCACCATCGGCTCCAATCCGGCCGATCACCTGCACGCCCTCGCCGCGTTGCACCTGGTGGCCTTCTTCGTCGCCGCCATGGTCTGTCACCGCGAGCTGGCCGACGCGCGCCCGCGCGCCGAGTACCTGACGGAGTACTACCTCTGGATCTCGCTCGGGGGGCTGCTGGGCGGCGTCTTCAATGTCCTCCTCGCCCCGGCGCTCTACGACACGGTCGTCGAGTATCCCTTCGCCCTCATCCTCGTGCTGGGGCTCCGCCCCGCGTGGCGCACGTCGGCGCCCGCCGTGCGAGCCGCCGTCCTCGACGTCGCCATCCCGATCGCCATTCTCGCCCTCATGGTCGTCGGGCATCACCTTCCCACGGCGTCAGGCGCCTGGGGTGATCGCGTCCTGTACGGCTGGCTGGGCGTGCTGGGGCTCGTGGCGGCCAGCTGCTTCCAGCGCCCGTTGCGCCTGGCGATGGCCGGCGCGGCGCTCTTCCTCGGCAACGAGATCGGGCTGGCCGAGGGAGACGACACGCTCTACCAGGGACGTTCGTTCTACGGCGTCTATCGCGTGCGCCGGTGGGACAACTACGTCCTGCTGCAGCACGGCACCACCACGCACGGTGGACAGAGCCTAATCGCCAGCCGCAAGACGGAGCCGCTCACGTACTACCATCGCGAGGGGCCACTGGGCGACCTCTTCCGCCTGACGACGGATCCCGTCGCGCCGCGCCGCGTGGCGCTGGTGGGGCTCGGCACCGGGACCACGGCCTGCTACGCGCGTCCCGGCGAGCAGTGGAGCTACTTCGAGATCGATCCGCTCATCGTCGCCATCGCCCGGGATCCACGGCTCTTCACGTACCTGCGCGACTGCCAGCCCGACGTCCGCATCGTGATGGGCGACGCTCGCCTCTCGCTGGCCCAGGAACCCGACAGCTCCTACGACCTCATCACCCTCGACGCCTTCAGCTCCGACGCCATCCCCGTGCACCTCGTGACGCGCGAGGCGGTGGCGATGTACCGCCGCAAGTTGCGCCCGGGGGGCATTCTCGCCTTCCACATCAGCAATCGGTACCTGGACCTGCGTCCCGTGCTGGTGGAGCTGGCGCGCGACGCGCGCATGGCGGGAGCCATCGTCGATCGCGACGTGGAGAACGAGGAGAAGGACGACCTGCACTACGGCTCCAGGTGGGTCGCCCTGGCCGATGGCGCGCAGCACCTGGCCACGCTGGTGCGAGATGCCGGGTGGGAGGTGCTCCCCCCGTCGGCCGACGCCCGGGTCTGGACCGACGACTACTCCGACGTGCTCGGGGTCCTCAAGCCACAGTGAGGCCGAGGCGCCGCCAAGCGGTGCGCGCCGCGAACGCTCGCGGCGCGGCACGGTGCGACATCCATCGGACCTTTCGCTGCCTCGCGCCGTCGCGGGGGCGCACCAGTCAGGGGGTGCTCCCCTGGGAGAACTCGCGCAGCTGCAGCGACAGCGTCCCGATCTTCGCGATCTTCGTCTCCAGCTTCACCATGAGGCGGCGCTCGTCGTCGGTGAACCAGATCTCGGCGCGGCCGTTCTGGGAGAAGATCCCCTTCGACTTGATGACCGGCTTCACGACCAACGCCTCGAAACCGCCGGCGGGAACATCGACGTGCTCGCGGCGCGACACGATCACCGTGACGGGGTTGCGGTCCGGGATGAAGTAGCGGTCGTAGCTGTACGTCTGTCCAAGCTCCAGCAGCTGGTTGCGCACGAAGTAGATGAAGGCGCCATCATCCAGCGGCTGCGCCACCGTGGCACGTTCCGGCTTCGCATCCTCCTTGAACACACCGCGCTCGGGCATGATCTCGAAGACGCGCGTGCGCTCGCGCTTTCCCTCCGACGTCTCCTGTCGGTAGCGAAGCGAGCTGAATGTCGTCACGTCGATCCAGCTCTCGAGCACGTCGTGCACCTTGTAGAACGGGATCCCGCCCTTGATCTCGAGCCGGGTGTGGTATGCCGGGCGCCCCCGAATGGTGTCGATCCCCACCACTTCCATGCGTGCGGTCCCGACGTTCATCCCCGTGAACTTCACGTCGTACACCATGGTCTCGCCCAGCGAGAACGCGACCGCCTTGCCTGCGGTCCGTGACCCGGTGAGTGACTGCGCGCCGGCGGTGCGCACCCCCGCGACGGCTGTGCAGATCACGACCACTCCCAGCGCCAGCGCCGCCGTCAGGAGACGGCGGCTCGAGGAAAGGCGGCGGCTGGTGGTGACGAACAATGGACGGGACATGCGAAGGGGCGAAGGAACGAATCTACACGCTTACTCGATACACCCGGTGTCGGTTCCCCGGGGGCGCCCTGAACTGCGCAATGTCCGTGCGCGACACGACCTCGCCCGCAACGCCCCCGCCGCGGCGGCCAGCATGGTGGCGGCGCAGGGGACGCGCGCCGTAACTTCGCACCATGGCCCTTCATGGCGGGCCGCGCCAGCGCATGACCGCCCTCCAGCTGGCCGATAGCGGCCCCTCGCCAACCGTGCTCGTCCTCCCCTTCGCGTCGGTCGCCGGGGACGAGCGGGCGTATCTCGCCGAAGGGGTCTCCGACGAGCTCGCCATGGCGCTTTCGCAGCTCCCCGGCCTGCGAGTGGTGGCGCGCGGCTCGGCCACCAGCCTCCGCCAGGCGGCGCAGCGGCCACTCGAGGCGGCGGCGATCGTGGGGGCCGCCGTTGTCGTCTCGGGAACGGTCGCGCTGGAAGGCGACACCCTTCACGTGCGCGCCGACCTCCTGGCACCGGAGACCGCCGGTGCTTCGGCCTCCTTCGAGATCGAGGTGCCGTTCCTCGACCTCACGCTCGGCGTGGCTCGACTGGCCCGCCGTCTCCTGTCCGACTGTGGGGTCACGCCGCCTGACGATTGGGAGCCTCGCATCGCGCGCCGCATCTCCGAAGCCCCCGAGGCACTCGACCTCGTGCTGCGCGGCCGGTACCACGCGGAGCAGCGCCCCATTGGCGTGAAGCTCGCGATGCAGTGCTTCGACCGCGCCATCCGCGTGGATGGAGGGGTGGCCGCCGCGTACGGGGCACTCGCGATCCTGTGGGCCAACTTCGGCATCTTCCTCGCGCTCTCTCCCCAACAGGCGGGCGAGCGCGCGCGCGAGCAGGCGCAGCGCGCCCTGGCGGTCGCTCCGGACGAGCCATGGGCGCTCACCGCGCTGCTCACGGTGGCCACCTTCTACGACTGGGACCTGCCCCGGGCCGACGCCGTGGGGCGCGACCTGCTGGCGCGCTATCCCTCGCTCGTCCCGCCGCGCCAGGTGCTGCTCTACGCACATGCAGCCCGGGGCGACACGGCGGCGGTGCGCGCCCTGGGCCGCGAGGTGCAACAACTTGACCCGCGCGCCGTCGACCCGGTGAACGACTATGCCTTCGCCCTCCTCCTCTGTGGGGAGGCACGTGAGGCCGCGGCGCTGTTGCAGGCCCACGCCGCCCTGCACCCGGCGGCCAGCGAGGTGCAGCGGCGACTGGGGCTCGCGCTGCTGGAGTCGGGCGACGCGCCGGGCGCGGTCCTGCACCTGGAGCGCTCCGTTGCCCTCTCGCGCCGCCACACATGGGGGGTGGCCAACCTGGCCTGCGCCAGGGCGCGCGTCGGAGATGGCGATGGGGCGCGTGCCCTGCTGGCCGAACTGATGGATCGGGCCGATGGTGAGCTGGTTCCTGCGGTTGCGCTCGCCGAGATTCATGCATCGCTGGGCGCGCACGATGAGGCGTTTCGCGCGTTGGCGCGTGCCCTGGAAGCGCGCGACTACTGGCTCCTGGTGCTCGATGTCGATCCCCTCCTCGCTCCGCTGCGCGGCGACGCGCGCTTCACGGCGATCCGCGCGCGCCGGCACGCGCGTGGCGCGGGATGAGGGGCTGCACGTTTGCACCTGCCGGGGCGCCATCGCCTGGCCGGCGCATGCCTGACGAGCGTGGTCCCGCGCCCAAGCCTTGCCCAGGCTCCCGTCCTCGAATCCCCATCGCATGTCGTCCGAAATAGAAGACCTGCTCGCCCTGCTGGACCTGGAGCCGCTGGAGGTGAACATCTACCGCGGTCGCAACCGCGATGTGGGGACCGGCCGCGTCTTCGGTGGCCAGGTCTTTGCCCAGGCGCTGGTCGCCGCCCGCCGCACGGTGGACGACGCGCGCGAGGCGCACTCGGTGCACGGCTACTTCATCCTGCCCGGTGACCTCAAGGCGCCCATCGTCTACTTCGTCGACCGCCTGCGCGACGGCAACTCGTTCACCACGCGGCGCGTCACCGCCATCCAGCACGGGCAGGCGATCTTCAACCTCTCGGCCTCGTTCCACGTGAGCGAGCCGGGGCTGGAGCACCAGCAGCCCATGCCCGAGGTGGCGCCGCCCGAGCAGCTCGCCCCCGAACTGGAGCTGATCCGCGAGATGGCCGACCGGATCCCCGAGCCGCTGCGCCCGGTGCTCACGCAGGACCGTCCGCTCGACTTCCGCCCGGTTGCGCCTGGCGACCCCTTCAGGGCCGAGGTGCGCCCCCCGTCGCGCCAGGTCTGGTTCCGCACGATCAGCCCCCTTCCCGACGAGCCCATCGTGCACCAGGCGGTGCTGGCCTACGCGTCGGACTACGGGATGCTCCCCACGGCGCTGGGGCCGCACGGCGTCCCCTTCCGCAGCCGCGAGCTGCAAATCGCCTCGCTCGACCACTCGGTCTGGATGCACCGCCCCTTCCGCGCCGACGACTGGCTCCTCTACGCGATCGACAGCCCGGCGGCCGCCGGCGCCCGCGGCTTCGTGCGCGGCGCGGTCTATACGCGCAGCGGGCAGTTGGTGGCCTCGGTGGCGCAGGAAGGACTCATGCGCCTACGCAAACCCAAGGGGTGACCATGCGCGTTCTCGCTTCGGCCCTTGTCCTCGCCGGCGTCGTTGCGCCGCTCGCGGCCTCGCCCGCGGCGGCGCAGCGCGACTCCACCGCGCGTCGCCCGTTCTGGCGCCCGCCTCCTGCGACGGCGCCGGCCCTGGCGGCCGTCGGCGTATCGGCGGAGCGTCTGGCCCGCCTCGATCGCCTCATGCAGGACTACGTCGACCAGGGACGCGTGGCCGGGGCCGTGGCGCTCGTGCTGCGCGACGGGAAGCCGGTCTACGAGCGCGCCGCAGGATGGAGCGACAGGGAGGCGGGGCGCCGCATGACCCACGACGCCATCTTCCGCATCGCCTCCCAATCCAAGGCCATCACCAGCGTCGCCATCATGATCCTGATGGAGGAGGGGAAGCTCGCCCTCGGCGACCCGGTCTCCCGCTTCATTCCGGAGTACGCATCGACGACGGTCGCCGTGCGCGGCGACACCGGCGTCACCATCGTGCCGGCGCGCCGTCCCATCACCATCAAGGACCTCCTCACCCACACGGCCGGCATCTCGTACGGCACCGACGCGCACGTGGCCGCGCGCTACGAGGCCAAGGGGCTGGGCCCCGCCGCCGGCTACGGCTGGTACACCGCCGACAAGGACGAGCCGATCTGCGACACCATGGCGCGCCTGGCGTCGCTCCCGTTCGTGGCGCAGCCGGGTGAGGCGTGGGTGTACGGCTACAACACCGACATCCTGGGGTGCGTGGTGGAACGCGCGTCGGGGATGCCGCTCGACGCCTTCGTCGCGCGCCGGATCACCGAGCCGTTAGGCATGGTGGACACCCACTTCTTCCTCCCCGCCGCCAAGCGCGAGCGCCTGGCCGCCGTCTACGCCGGCACGGCCGAGGGACGAGTCGTGCGCGCCCCCGACGACGCCAAGGGGCAGGGGCACTATGTGGACGGTCCGCGTCGCTCGTTCTCGGGTGGAGCCGGACTCGTCTCCACCGCGCGCGACTACGCGCGCTTCCTGCAGATGCTCCTGAACGGGGGCGCGCTCGACGGCGTCCGCATCCTGGCCCCGCGCACGGTGCGCCTCATGGCCACCAACCAGGTGGGGACGCTCTATCGCACGCCGGGGCTGGGCTTCGGCCTGGGCTTCGAGGTGGTGCAGGTGTACGGCGCTGGCGGGCTCAGCGCGGAGGGAACCTTCAGCTGGGGTGGCGCGTACGGGTCCAACTACCGGGTGGATCCTCGCGACAAGCTGGTCATCGTCTTCATGATCCAGCAGATTCCCGGGCGGACCGACCTGCCCGCGCTTGTCCCCACCATGGTGTACGCGGCACTCACGGGGGCCGCGCCCTGGTGAGGCCGCACGGCAAACCCGGATCGACGCAGCGGAGGATGCCATGGCGACGCGCGACCCCGAGCTGGCTGCACCGGCCGTCCGCAAGCCGCGTGACGACGAGATCGACGTGCACGGGCTCACGCACCAGGGGAAGGTGCGCACCGAGAACCAGGACCACTTCCTGATCGCCTCGCTGCACCGGCAGATGCGGGTGCACAGCACGTCGCTCCCCCAACTCGAGGAGACGTCGCAGGAGACCGACCGGCTCGCCTTCCTGGCCATGGTGGCCGACGGCGTGGGAGGCGGCGTGGCGGGTGAGGAGGCGTCGCGCTTCGCGCTGGAGGCCATTGCCGGGTACGTCACCAACAGCACGCACTGCTACTACACGGCCGATGCCGGCGACGATGACGCCTTTCGCCGGACGCTGGAGGAGGCGGCGCTGCGCGTGCACGACGCGCTCATGGCGCGCAGCGCGCAGCTCCCGGGGCGACGCGGCATGGCCACGACGCTCACGCTCTACCTGGGCGTCTGGCCGCGCATCTACCTGCTGCAGGTCGGCGACTCGCGCTACTACCTGCTGCGCGACGGCCTCCTGACACAGGTCACGCGCGACCAGACCATGGCGCAGGAGCTCATCGACCTTGGCGTCCTCACGCGCAGCGACCGCACCGTCGCGCGCTTCTCCAACGTCCTGTCCAGCGCCATTGGCGGGGCGCAGACCACGCCCGTCGTCACCGGCGTCCACCACGAGTGGGGGATGGTGCACCTCCTGTGCAGCGACGGCCTCACCCGCCACGTGAGCGATGATCGCATTGCCGAGCGACTGCGCGGCATGACCTCGGCGCGCGAGGCGTGCGAAGGATTGCTGCAGGACGCGCTGGATGGCGGGGGACGGGACAACATCACCATCGTGGTGGGCCGCACGACGAGGCGCGACCTTCCGGGCGACACCCGTTAGGCGCCGCGCGCCCAACGCCGTCCATCGCCCGGCCGCTGGCCGTCCCGGCGCCCCGCGTCAGCCGAGTCGCGTGGCCAGCAGCGTCCCGGCGACTCCCACCAGCAAAAGGAAGAAGCCGCCGCGCGCCGCGAAGGCGATCCAGGTGGGGTACGGAACGCGCGCCGAGAGGAGGATGGCCATCAGCGCGGCGTTGGTGGGGATGAAGAGCTCGGCCAGCCCGGCTCCGGTCTGGTAGGCCACCACCGTCGCCTGCCGCGAGAGTCCCACCAGGTCGGAGAAGGGGACGAGGATCGGCATGGTGAGCGCCGCCTGGCCGCTGACACTCGGCACCGCCACGTGGAGCACGGCGTGGATCGGGATCATGAGCAGCGCGGCGATCGACGGCGGCTGCCCCTCCAGCGGCAGCGCCAGCCCGTGCACCACCGTGTCGATCACGCGCCCGTCGCCGAGCACCACCGAGATGCCGCGCGCCACGCCAATCAGCACCGAGACGCCGACCATCCCCTCCATCCCCTTCAGGTAGGCCGCCATCCCGTCGCTCAGCCCCATCCGGCCGATGATCCCGATGAGGATGGCGGCCAGGAAGAAGAAGGCCGACAGCTCGTTGAATCCGAAGTCGAAGCGCAGGACGCCCACCACGTAGAGCAGGAGCGCGAACAGCGGGAGGAGGAGGATCATCGCATCGCGCGCGGTGAAGTCACCGCCGGCGTCGTCGCCGTCGAGCGTTGGGGGCGTGCGATGTCGCGAGGCATGGCGCACCGTCCAGCCGATCCAGGCGGCCAGTCCCACGGCCAGCATCGTCAGCCGCAAGGATGCCCCGGAGAGCAGCGGCAGCTGCGCCAGCTTGAGGGCGATGCCGGCCTGGAACGGATTGGACGGGCCGAAGGCGGCGCCCACCGCCGCCGAGCCGTAGCTGGCGGCGACCATCGTGATGGGATCGACGCCCAGCCCCCGCCCCAGCACCAGGAGCACGGGAATGAGCGCGATGAGTTCCTCCTGCATGTTCTCCAGCGCGCCGAAGGTGCCGAAGACCAGCGCGACGACCGGAAGGGCCCACAACCCGCGCCGCCGGAAGCGCCGGATCACGGCGCGGGCGGCTCGCGTGAGCGTCCCCAGTTGTTCGACGAGCGCAAAGGCGCCGCCCACGAAGAGGATCGAGACGATCACGTCGGCCCCTTCCACCAATCCGCGCGGGACCGCCATGAGCGCGCCCAGCGGTCCCACCGGCGCCGCCTGCACCGTGCGATACGTCCCGGCGATCACCAGCCGCCGCCCCGTGGCCTCGTCGTCGCGCCGCTCGTACTCGCCCGCGGGAAGCACCCACGTAAGCAGCGCCGCCAGGACAATCCCCCCAAGCAGGAGGATCACGGGGTGTGGAAGGCGGAGGGAGAGCTTCACGCCGCGCAATGTGTCGCGCGTCAGGCGACCGCGACAGGAGCAAGACCCACGAGTCCGCGGGCGAACGCCACGGGCGCAGCGGAATGCGCCGTCCCCCTTCCGTCCTCACACACCTCGCCCGACCATTCCCGCGAGCGCTCCTCCCGTCTCCCGTCTCCCGTCTCCCATCTCCCGTCTCCCATCTCCCGTCTCTTGTCCCCCCTCGGAATAGGCTTCGTCGGCTCCGGCTTCAACACCCGCTTCCACATCCAGGGATGGCGCGGGGTGCGTGACGCGGACATCCTGGGCGTGTGGAGCCCCAACGGCGAGCGCGCCGCGAGCGCTGCGGCGCTTGCCCGCAGCCTGGACGTGGGGGCGGCCCGCCCCTACAAGAGCATTGCGGCCATGGTCGCCGATCCGGCCATCGACGCCATCTGGCTCTGCGGCCCCAACCACGCCCGCCTGGAGAATGTCGAGGAAATCGTCGACACGATCCGTCGCGGGAAGGGGGCGCTGCGCGGGATTGCCTGTGAGAAGCCGCTCGCCCGCACCGTCTCGGAGGCCCGCGAGGTGCAACGCCTGGTGGAGTCAGTGGGAGTGGCGCACGGCTACCTGGAGGACCAGCTCTTCGCCCCGCACATCGCGGCGGGACATGCCCTGCTCTGGGCGCGCGGCGCTGCCACCACCGGCCGCCCCTACCTGGCCCGTGCCGCCGAGGAGCACAGCGGCCCGCACGCGCCCTGGTTCTGGCAGGGCAAGCTGCAAGGCGGCGGCGTGCTCAACGACATGATGTGCCACTCGGTGCTGGTGGTGCGCCACCTGCTCACCAAGCCGGGCGATCCGTACGACGCGGTGCGTCCCGTTCGCGTCTCGGCGCACATCGCGTCGCTCAAGTGGTCGCGACCGGCCTATGCGCGACAGCTCAAGGAGACCATGGGCAAGGCGGTGGACTACCGGCGGGCCCCATCCGAGGATTTCGCCTCGCTCACGATCGAGTTCGAGACCGCCGACGGTCACCGCGTCATCGGCGAGGCGAGCACCTCGTGGTCCTACGTGGGGGCCGGGTTGCGGCTGTCGGCCGAGCTGCTGGGGCCCGAGTACTCCATGCGGTGGAACTCGCTCGACAGCGGCCTGCAGCTCTTCTTCTCCCGGCGCGTCACCGGCGCCGCCGGCGAGGACCTGGTGGAGAAGCAGAACGCCGAGCAGGGAGTGATGCCGGTGGTGCCGCAGGAATACATCGCCTACGGCTACACCGACGAGGACCGGCACTTCGTGCGCGCCTTCCTGGGGAAGGAGGCGCCGAAGCTCACCTTTGCCGACGGTGTGGAGGTGGTGCGCATGCTCATGACGGCGTACCAGAGCGCGGAGCAGGGACGGACGCTCGACTATCCACCCAGGGGGATCGACCGCTTCGTGCCGGCAGTGGCCAAGGGGACCTGGCGGCCGGGGAACTAGCGGGCCCGCGCGCTCGACGCGCGCGGGCCTGAACACCCCCCAGCGTTCCGCACGTCAGCGTGCCCTGCCCAGCAGTCGAGTGCTCCACCCGACGCCGGCACTGAACGCCGATGAAGACTCCGTCAGCCCCAGGCCGGCGCTGACGCTGAGCGAGGTGCCATCGGTAAGGCGGCGACTGAGAAAGAGCGTCAGCGACGCCGGCGGATCACTCCCCTCCACGATGCGCGTCGAAGCGCTCGCCGATGCGAGCCAGGACCATCGATCGCCCAGCCCACGCCCGATCGCGATCGAGTAGAAGAGGGCGTCTCGCAGCTCGAGGTCGGGCAGGTCACCCAGCACCCACCAGGTCGCGTTGGCAAAGATGAGCGCCTCGCCGGCGCCCAGCGTGAGTGATCCGCCAGCACCATAGTCCCAGGCGCCGGTCCCGGCGCCGGACTCCAGGGAGGCCAGGGGGACCTGGGCCCACGCATCCAGTCCCACGGCGCGCAGCACGCCCATTCCTTCGAAGGCGGCGATCGACGTCCCGATCATCGGGTCGCCCATCCGAACGTCATAGGCGCCGGTGCCGGAGACGGAGAGCGAATCGGTGATCGAGTCGACGGCGACGACCGCTCCCGACACGCCATCACCGCCCC
>CAZVDJ010000026.1:0-17271 GCA_964626245.1 uncultured Gemmatimonadaceae bacterium | reverse complement strand
CTCGCATGACCTCGATGGGTGGGGAGCGGTGCAACCACCGCTCGAAGGCGGCCGCTCCCTGCTGTAGGAGCATCACGCGCCCGTCGCAGGCGCGATGCCCCGCCGCTCGCGCCTCGCGCACCCATCGCGTCTCGCCCGGACGGTACACCAGGTCCATCACGCAGGCGTCACGCGCCAGCGCCGCCACGGGGACGGGGAGCGCCTCGTCGCGCATCCCGATCGGCGTGGCGTTCACCACCAGCCCTGCGCCCGACAGGGCCGCTTCCGCACTCGGCGCCAGCTGCACGGCGCCCGGAAACCGGTGCGCGAGGAGCGCGGCCCGCTCGGGTGAGCGCGCCCACAAGGCGACGCGCGCCCCCGGCCAGCGTTCCACCATGGCGCAGACCGCCGCGGCAGAACCGCCTGCTCCAAGACAGGCAACCGTCGCACCGGCCTCCGGGACCTCCAGCGCGCGCGCCGTCGCCTCGAGTCCGGCAACGTCGGTGTTGTCGCCCACCAGCGCGCCGTCCTCCTCCACCCAGAAGGTGTTGACCGCACCCGCCCGCTGCGCGATGTCGCTGACGCGGTCGCAGCTGAGATGCACCGCTTCCTTGTGCGGAATGGTCACGTTCCCCGCCCCGCGCACCGATCGCAGGAGGGCCAGCACGTCGGGCAGGTCGGCAGGGACAACATCCCAGGCCTCGTACGACAGCGGGATGCCGAGCGCGCGAAGGGCAGCGTTCTGGAAGGCAGGCGAACGCGAGTGCGCGACCGGATGACCAAGCAGGACGAGCCGGCCCGGAAGGGCGTGCGGCTGGCCCGGACCGGCGCGTGTCACGCCTGGCGCGGCGCCAGTGCGTCGAACACGCGCCGGATCTCGCGTTGCAGCTCGTCGAAGGTCTGGCGGTACACTTCCAGGTCGCCGCCGAACGGGTCGGCAACCGCGCCGGCATCTTCGCCCCCGCTGCGTCCGAAGGCGGTGAGCAGGAAGGCCTTTCCCTCGCCGCCCAGCGCCAGCGCGCGCTCCAGGTGGTGCGGCCCCATGGCCAGGATGAGGTCGGATTCGGCGACCAACTCACCCGAGAGCTGCCGGGCGGTGTGTCCACCCAGGTCCAGCTTGCGCTCGAGCGCCACCAGGAGCGACCCATCGGAGGCCGGCGCCCCTTCCCAGGCGCTCGTTCCGGCGCTCCCCACGTCCACGTCCTCGCGCCCGCGCTCGATGGCCTCACGCCGCGCGATCGCCTCGGCCATGGGGGAACGACAGGTGTTGCCGGTGCAGACGAAGAGGATCTTCACGGACGCGGCCTCGCCGGGGAGTGTGACACGGCGCGAAAGCTACACGGGGCGTGCGACCGCCGCATTCGCCCGAATGGAGGAGCGGACCCGCGCTGGCTCGGTTGCCCGCGCACAACGGGATCGCAGCGCTCTACCCGTCGCGGACGCCGCCTGACTGCGTCATCAGAATTCCCCCACGAGATGCGGGACGCTCTCGCGAAGCACCGACGACGCAATCGCCCCCGGACGGATGACGCGCGGTCTGCTCCCGGTGCAATCCACCACGGTGGATGCCGGAGAGTCGACCAGTCGCCCGCCGTCGAGCACACGAATGAGCCCCCGCGCAACGTCCGACGACCACGACTCCACGATCTCCCCCGCGGTCATCGCGGGCGGCTGCCGCGGGCGGTTGGCGCTGGTGGACGTGATCGGGTCGCCGAAGGCGTGCAGGAGTCGCTGCAACCCGACATGCGACGTCCAGCGCACGGCGATGCCGCCCTCCGGTCCGCGCAATCGCGCAGGAATTCGGCGGTTGCCGCCCGCCAGGACCAGGGTGAGCGGCCCGGGCCAGTGGCGCGCCGCCAGGCGTGACGCGTCGGCGGTGAGCGCGAGGTCGAGCTTGGCGATCATCTCGCTGCCGGCCACCAGCAGCAGAAATGGCTTGGCTGGCGGACGCTGCTTCAGCCGCACGAGCGCCTCGACGGCATCGTGGTCCACCGCGGTGCCGAAGCCGTACACGGTCTCGGTGGGATAGGCCAGGATCCGTCCCGCCTGCAGGTGGGCTATGGTCTCGCGGAGCGAGGCCTCAACCTCGGGAGGCGACCAGAACGGGACGGAGAGCGACGCAGGGGTCACGGCTGCGCGGTCAGGTCGCGTTCGCGTCCAGGCCGGCCAGCGCCTCGGCCCGCGCGAAGTCCGATTCCTCGGTGACCTTGAGGGCGCGCTCGCTGCCCCGAACCACTACCACGGGAAGGTCCAGGCGTTCGCAGAGGGCGGCGTCGTCGGTAGCAACGATTCCGGCGCGGCGCGCCTCGAGGTGCGCGCGCTCGAGCATCGTGCGCGGAAAGGCCTGCGGCGTTTGCGCACGCCACAGTTTGGCGCGGTCGACGGTGCGCACGATGCGCCCCGCGTCGTCCACCTCCTTGAGCGTGTCCACCACCGGGAGCGCGGCGATCGCCCCCGTCCCCAGGCGTGCCTGGCGAATGACGGCGTCGATGGTCGCGTCGCTCACCAGGGGGCGCGCCGCGTCGTGCACGACGACGATCTCCACCTCGTCTTCCAGGTCCTCGATCCCGCTCCAGACGCTGTCACCGCGCTCGCGTCCCCCCACGCCCACCAGGAGCCGATCCACGTCGCACTGGAAGATCCACGGGGGCGGGTCGCCCGCGACGGCCCGCGGCAGGACTGCGACCACCTGCGCCACGTCGCTTCGGCGGTGGAAGGCCTGGATGCTGTGCAGGAGCATGGGCTTCCCGGCGACCCAGCGGAACTGCTTCAGCTCCGTGCTTCCGGTGCGACTGCCGCTGCCGGCGGCCACGATGATCACCCCGACATCACGCCGACCCGACTCCGCCGGCCGCAATTCCGGCGGCGTCGTCTCGCGCGGCAGGTGCCCGGGGGCGCGCTGCACGTCGTGCCCGTCGTGCGAGTCGTGCCCGTCGTGCTGGTCGAGTTCCGAGGGCGCGTGGTGCGTCGGGTCGGCGGGACTGGCGCTCACCGGAAGAGCTCCTGGAAGAGGGCGCCGATGGAGGCGACGCCGCGCGCGCGGACCCCCTCCGGCGTCCGGCGTGGCAGGCCACGTTCGGAGAGGTACACGCTGCGAAAGCCCAGCTGCGCCGCCTCGGCGAGCCGGCGCTCGGCCTGCGAGACCGGGCGCACCTCGCCGCCCAGCCCCACTTCGCCGATGAAGACGGCGTCGGTCGGCAGCGCCTGGTCGTACACGCTCGATGCCAGCGCTGCGGCCACCGCCAGGTCGCCGGCCGGCTCCTGCATGCGCAACCCGCCGACGACGTTGAGGAAGACGTCGAGCGGGGCGAAGGAGAGCCCGGCCCGCTTGTCGAGCACCGCCAGCAGCAACGCGAGCCGCCGGGCGTCGAAGCCGGTGGCGACGCGCTGCGGGGTCCCGAAGCCGGCCTTGGCGGCCAGCGCCTGCACCTCCACCAGGACCGGGCGCGTCCCCTCCATGAGGGCCGTGATCGCGCTCCCCGATACGCGTCCCTCGCGATCCCCCAGGAAGAGCGCCGACGGATTCCCGACGCCCACCAGCCCGCCCTCGGTCATGCGAAAGACGCCGATCTCGTCGACCGAGCCGAAGCGGTTCTTCGTCGCGCGCAGGATGCGATGGTCGCCCGTCCGCTCGCCCTCGAAGTACAGCACCGTGTCGACGATGTGCTCCAGCGTCTTGGGTCCGGCGATGCCGCCCCCCTTGGTCACGTGCCCCACCACGATCACGGCGGCGCCCGATCCCTTGGCATAGCGCATCAGGCGCGCGGCGCACTCGCGCACCTGCCCCACGTTGCCCGGGGCCCCCTCCAGCTCCTCCGTCGCCGTCGTCTGGATCGAGTCGACGATCATCACCGTGGGACGCGTGTTGGCGGCGCCCTCGAGGATCGCCTCCAGCGAGGTCTCGCAGAGCAGCTGCACGCCATCGGGGCTCCCCAGCCGCTCCGCGCGCAGCTTCACCTGCAGCGGCGATTCCTCACCCGACACGTACAGCACCTCGTGCCCGGCGGCGGTCAGCGCCCCCGCCACCTGCAACAGGAGCGTCGACTTCCCGATCCCGGGCTCGCCTCCCACCAGCACCATCGAACCGGGGACGATCCCGCCGCCCAGGGTGAAGTCCAACTCGGCAATGCCAGACGGGAGCCGGGCGGTGCGCGCCGAGCGGACGTCGCGCAGGCGCACGACGGGCGACCCGGCCGACGGCTCGCCCCCGGGCGGCCGCGGGCGCGGCATCCCCTTGCCGGCGCGCGCCACGACCTCCTCGGCCAGGGTGTTCCACTCGCCGCAGCCGTCGCAGCGTCCGGCCCACTTGGCGTGCTCGGCGCCGCACTCCGTGCAACGGAACACCGTCTTCGCGCGCGCGGTGGTCACTCCTGCCGCGGTGAGTAGTTGTCGAAGCGCGTGTACTTCTTGTGGAAGAACATGCGCACCGTGTCGGTGGGGCCGTTGCGCTGCTTGCCGATGATCACCTCGGCCAGCCCGTCCAGCGGGGTGCCGTCGGCCAGGCGGCGCGGCTCGCCCCGTTCGTCGTGCGATCCCTCGTAGTACTCGGGGCGGTACAGGAACATCACGACGTCGGCGTCCTGCTCGATGGCGCCCGACTCGCGCAGGTCCGACAGCTGCGGGCGCTTGTTCTCGCCGGTGCGCTGCTCGGGGCCGCGCGACAGCTGCGACAGGCAGATGACCGGGACCTGCAGTTCACGGGCGAGGATCTTGAGGGATCGCGAGATGTAGCTCACCTCCTGCTGCCGGTTCTCCGAATCGGCCGGCCCCTGGATGAGCTGCATGTAGTCGATGATGATCATCCCGACGTTGTTCTCGGCCCTGAGGCGTCGCGCGCGCGACCGGATCTCGAGCACCGAGAGCCCCGGCGTGTCGTCGATCCAGATGGGGAGGGTCCCCAGGATCCCCGACGCCTTGGCCTGGTTGCGGACGTCGTCGTCGGTGAGCTTGCCGCTGCGAAGCTTTTGGGCGTCCACCCACCCTTCGGCCGCGAGCATGCGGGTGACCAGCTGCTCCTTGGCCATTTCCAGCGAGAAGAGCGCCACCGGGGTCTTGCCGTAGTAGGCGGCGTTCTGCGCCACGTTCAGCACGAAGGCGGTCTTTCCCATCGACGGACGCGCCGCCACGATGATCAGCTCGGACGGCTGGAAGCCGAGGGTGAGCTTGTCCAGGTCGTCGAAGCCCGAGGGGACGCCGGTGACGTTCTCGCCGTGCCGGCTGAGCTCCTCGATCTTCTCCATCGCCTGCCAGAGCAGCTCCTTGATGCGATGGAAGCCCTCGGTCTTGCGCGACTGGCTGATCTGGAAGATGCGCTGCTCGGCCACGTCGAGCAGGTCGTGCGAGGTGGACTTTCCCTCGTAGGCCGCTGTGATGATCTCGGTCGACGTCTCGATGAGGCGGCGGACGATGGCCTTTTCGCGGATGATCTTCGCGTGGTACTCGACGTTGGCCGAGGTGGGGACGGCGTCGACGAGCTGCGAGAGGTAGTCCTTTCCGCCCGACGCGTCGAGTTCCCCGCGCAGCGTGAGTTCGTCGGCGAGCGTGAGCACGTCGACCACCGATCCCCGCTCGTTGAGCGAGAGGATGGCGCGAAAGAGGCGGCGGTGCGCCTCGCGGTAGAACATGGTGTCGTCGACGAACTCGATCGCACGCACGATGGCGTTGCGATCCATCATCATCGCCGAGATCACCGCCTGCTCGGCGTCCTCCGCATACGGGGGGCGCCGGTCGCGGAACGGGTCACGCGTCGCGGGCGCGATCGTAGAGTCGTCGAGCAAGCTGGACATCTTCCCAGGTCGGGCGCTTCCACGACGGATTGCGCAGCAACGCCGCCGGGTGGTAGGTGACGATCAGCGGAACGCCATAGTAGCGGTGGATCCGCCCGCGCAGTTTGCCGATGGGCTCCTTGGTCTGCAATAGTGTTTGCGCCGCAAAGGTCCCGAGGGCGAGGATGACCCGCGGGGCGAGCAGCTCGATCTGCCTAACGAGGAACGGCGAGCAGGCCGCCACCTCGTCGGGCGTGGGGTTGCGGTTGCCCGGGGGGCGGTGCTTGAGGACGTTGCAGATGAAGACGTCGTCTCGCGAGAGCCGGATGGCGGCGAGGATCTTGGTGAGCAGCTGGCCGGCCTGCCCCACGAACGGCCGCCCCTGCTCGTCCTCGTTCGCCCCCGGCGCCTCGCCCACGCAGACGAAACCGGCGTGCGGGTCTCCCTCGCCAGGAACCGCCTGCCGCGCGGTCTTGAACAGGGAGCACTTCTGGCAGCCGCGCGCCGCGGCGGCGATGTCGTCGAGCGAGTGCCACGGCGACTCGCCCCCGAACAACTCGTGCGCGGGCGAACCGACCACGAGCCCGGTGGGAATCTGCTCCAGCGGGACCAGGTCGGCTGGCGCGTCCTTCGTGCCACCTGGCGGGACGGCGTCTGACACGGGAGTGGATGCCTCGCGCGGTGCGGCTGACCCGTCGTGGGACGTCGCGTCGCCACGTGGGGCGGGTGGCGTTCCCTCGCCGCCGGCCGCGCTGGTGGAGGGGGAACCTGAAATGCGGGTGAGCGGAGACGAGGGGGTCGCTGGCGCCGGAGCGCGCTGCAGGTCGCGCCGTGGCGACGGGGGCGGTCCCCCGCTGCGCGCCTCGCCAGGCGCACTCGCGGCGCCCGATGCTCCGGGGAGTGGGACCTCCTGCGAGCCGCCGGCGGCGCGCAGGGCGGCTCTCCAGTCGCCCGGGGTCGGGGTTGCAGCTGGCTGGTCGCCGACGGTCGTGGCGGGGCGCCCGGCGCGCGGACGGTCGTCGCCGGGGCGCTCGTCTCCACGCCGCCCAGCGCCGGCGCCGAGGACGCGGAGCACATCGTCCACCGACATCGAGTCGAGGACCAGCTCACTCTCCCCAGCGTCGCGCCGCTGCTCCAGGTAGCGCCGCAGTTGCTCCCTAGCGTCCACCGAGCAGCGCCTCGACGCGGTCCAGGATGGCGTCGGCCACGTCGCGCTTGGCCATGAGCGGAAGCGCGTCGGCGTCGCCGTCGCGCGAGAGGATCGTCACCCGGTTCGTGTCGACCTCGAAGCCGGCCCCCGCCTCGCCCGCTTCGTTGACCACGATCAGGTCGAGCGCCTTGGCCGCGAGCTTCTCGCGGGCATGGGCCAGGACGTCGTGCGTCTCGAGGGCGAAGCCTACCACAATGCTGCCGGGGCGTCGCGCCGGCGTGGTGCTGCGCAGGATGTCCGGCGTCTGCGCGAGTTCCAGCGCCGAGGGCGATGCCCCCTTCTTGATCTTCGCCTCCGCCACGCGCGACGGGCGAAAGTCGGCGGGGGCCGCTGCCATCACCAGGACGTCGGCGGATCCGAGGGCTCGCGCCACGGCGTCGCGCATCTGCTCGGTGGTCTCCACCTGCTCCACCTCGAGCGCCGGCGGGAGGTTGGCCCCCAGCGGCCCGGCAATCAGGCGCACCTCGGCGCCGCGACGCCAGGCGGCGTGCGCGATGGCCACCCCCATCTTGCCGCTGCTGCGGTTGGAGAGGAAACGGACCGGGTCGATCGCCTCGCGCGTGGGGCCGGCGGTGACGACCACCGTCCGTCCCGTCAGGGCCGACCTCGGCTCGAGCAGCCGGCCGACGTGCGCCATGATCGTCTCGGGTTCGGGCATGCGCCCCGGCCCGACCCCCTCCCCGACCGCCAGGTCTCCGGTGTCGGGGTCAAGGACGTGGTAGCCGATCTCCCGGAGGTGCGCCACGTTTCGCGTCGTTTGGGCGTGTCCCCACATGCGATCGTTCATCGCGGGGACCAGGAGGACCGGCGCCGGCGTGGCCAGCAGCGCCGCCGAGAGGAGCTCGTCCGCCATCCCGTGCGCCGCCCGGGCGCAGAAATCGGCCGTGGCAGGTGCAACCACCACCACGTCCGCGGCGCGGGCCAGCCGGATGTGATCGAGCGCGTGCCCGGGCGCGATGAGCGCGCTGTGCACCGGGCGTCCCGTCAACGCCTCGAAGGTCACCGCCCCGACGAACTCCTGCGCCGAGCGCGTGAGGATGACGTCCACCTCCGCGCCGGCCTGCGTGAGCAGGCGCGCCAGCGACGCGCTCTTGTAGCTGGCGATGCCTCCCGTGACCCCCAGGAGGACTCGGCGCCTGGCGAAGGGGCGAACGGGAGTTACTCCGCGCGACGGCGGGGGACGATCTTGTACTCGACGTCCCCGCGCGCCAGCTCCTCCATGGCCCGCGTCGTGAGCTTCTTCTCCCGCGCCGTCGGGGTCAGGTTGCGCGGCAGGTCGTTGAGGACGCGCGCGTACTTGGCAGCCACCAGCACCCCCAGGTACTTGTTGGCCGAAGCGGTGGCAATCTCGTCAGGCGTGAATACTCGCATGGTTCGTTGGCGTTGCTCGGGTTCACCCGCGCCGTCAGGTGGCGCGGGCGTATCGCGTGATCTCGCGGTCCAGCCCATCCAGGAGCCGCCGCACTCGGTCTTCCAGCAACGGCACCCGCAGGTGCCGCACCGTTTCTGCATCGACGATGGATGCCACCTGCGCGTACGCGCGCTCCAGCTCGTCGTTCACCACCACGTACTGGTAACTCCCCACCGCCGCCACCTCGTCGCGCGCCCCCATCAGGCGCCGCATCACCGCGTCGGGTGACTCGGTATTGCGACCGGTCAGCCGCTCCAGCAGCGTCTCCGCCGACGGCGGCAGGAGGAAGACTAACACCGACTCCGGATAGGCGGCGGCGAACTGGCGCGCCCCCTGGATGTCGATGTCCATCACGACGTGGCGCCCCAGGCCGAAGACCCGCTCCACCTCCGCCTTGAGCGTCCCATACAGGTTGCCGTGCACCTCGGCCGACTCCGCAAACTCCCCGGCCTGCCGGCGCTCCAGGAACTCCGCGCGCGAGAGGAAGTGATAGTCCCGCCCGCGCTCCTCGCCGTTCCGGGGCGCTCGCGTCGTGCACGAAATCGAGTATCCGACGTCTTGCCGCCGCTGCAGCAACATCCGGGCAATGGTCGTCTTGCCGCCGCCCGAGGGCGACGAGAGGATGAGCGGGAACGGATTCACTCGAGGTTCTCCACCTGCTCGCGGATCCGCTCCAGTTCCTCCTTGATGGTCACGACATCGTTCAGGATTTCGGCGTCGTTGGCCTTGCTCCCGGTCGTATTCGCCTCGCGCAGCATCTCCTGCAGCAGGAAGCCGAGTCGCTTCCCCACGGGTTCCCCGTCACGCCGGGCGAGGGTCTGGCGGAAGGTCGCGTTGTGCGAGGCAAAGCGCGACAGCTCCTCCTGCACGTCGAGACGGTCGGCGAGGATGGCGATCTCCGCAGCCAGTCGCTGCTCGTCAACCGCCACGCCCTGCGCAAGCTCCTGCACCGACGCCTTCAGGCGGTCGCGCTGCTGCACCAGCCGCTGAGGCGCCCTCGCGGCGATGCGCCCGAGCGCCGATTCCACGATCGAGAGGCGCTCCAGCAGGTAGACGGCGAGCCGTCCCCCTTCCTCCTCGCGAGAGGCCTGCAAGGCCGCCGCCGAGGCGTCGACCACGGCGACCAGCTCGCCCACGTCGCCCTCCTCGCCCTCGGAGATCGACGACATCACGTCGGGCATGCGCAGCACGGCGGTCACGTCGATGTCGCCAGCCAGGCCGTAGCGTTCCTGCAATTGCCGCAGCAGGTCCACGTAGGCCCCGAACCGCGCCTCGTCGATGGCCGGGGCGCTGGCAACGCCACGCTCCACGCGTGCGCTCAGGGTGATGTGTCCCCGGCTCACGCGCTTGCGCAGTGCCTCGCGGACTTCGCCCTCCCAGCGAGCGAGCTCGGAGGGAAGGCGAATCGTGGCATTGAAGAATCGGTGATTGACGGAGCGGAGTTCGACGGCGATGCGCGCGGCGCCCACCGTCCCCTCCGCTGCGCCGAATCCGGTCATGCTGCGGATCATGGAAGGCCGCGCAAGTTATTGCGGCACAATAACCTTGTCAAATCGCTCAATTGAAGAAGTACCAGCGCACCCCGTAGAACTGCACGGGCCGGTGCATGAAGAAGCCGGGGACCTGCTGGTACTCCTGGTTCATGAAGTTCCGGAACTGATAGTGCAGCGTGGCCTGCAGCAGGCGGATCTCGAGCTGCGCCGACAGAACGCGATACTGCGAGGAGACGAGTCGCTCCTCGGCGAGAGGGAAGTAGGCGCCGGTGCGGTACTCATGGGTCACCGACGCCAGGATGTTCAGGTTGCCCGACGGGAATCGCGAGCGCCAGGCGGTGTTGATGTACAGCTGAGCCCGCGTCTGGTACTGCGGTCGATACGCCCCGGCCGAATCCCACTTGAGCGCGACCACGTCGACACCGATGTCCTTCCACAGCTTGCCGCGAAAGGTCACGAAGAGCGCCGATGCCGCGGGGTCGCCCGCCGGGGCAAACGCCGTGTCGAAGACGACCGGGGCCGCCAGCCGCGCCGAGTCGCGCGACATGAGCCCGGCGGCCAGCCAGGCGCGGTTGATTCGCACCCCCACCTCCCCCCGGAAGGTGAGCGCGCTCGGGAACAGGCCGGCTGTGGTGGGCTGGAAGTACGACACCGCCCCTGCCACGCCGAGCCACGACAACGGGAGGAGCCGTCCCGACGCCTCCACGCGTCGGAGATTCAACTCTTCCTGCTGCTCGGCGAAGCCGGCGACGGCCAGGCGTGGCGTGTCGAAGGCGACGCGCGCCGACGGCGTGAGGTAGCTCGTGGAGTCGATACGTCGGAGGCGCGCGGTCGCCGATGCCGTCCACGGCCCGCGTTCCCATCCGGCGGCGCCCACCAGCTGCTGCCGGGCAAAGGAGAGCTCCGACGGCGTGGGAAGGAGCGGAATCTGGACGGTCTCCTTGAACGCGAGGTTGTTCTGCGCGTGCGAGAGGCGGGCCGCGGTGAGCTGCGCCCACATCCCTCGCGCTGTGTCGGTGTAGGCGGCCCGTGCGTACGCCTCGGTGAAGTGTCCGTCCAGGACCGGGAGGTTGTCGCGAGGCTCCTCGCGCAGCTGCTCGGTGCGATCGCGCGTGGTGCGAATCATCGACGCGTCGATGCTGAGCGGTCCACGCGCCCACCCGGCGCGCCCGAACAGCGAGAGCCCGTCGGCGTCCCCCGCCCCACGGTTGTCGCGCGTCCCGATCTGGTACGCGCCCAGCTGCAAGGCGGTGCCGTTCCGGAAGCGACGCCCGAAGTAGCCGCGATAGCCGTTGGTCTCCAGGTCGCCCGTGCCGATGTCGATGCGCGTGGAAGGCGTCACGCTCTGCACTCGCCACGAGCGCAGGTGCACGCGCACCTCGCTGGCGCCGCGTTCGATGCGCACCTCCTCCAGGTGCCAGAGCTGCACGAAGGAGAGGTCGAGCAGTCCGCCGTTGCGCGGATCGATGGCATCCAGCTCGATGCCATCGTAGAAGACGCGTATCCGTTGCAGGTCGCCGAGCATGGCGGCCACCTGCGGCGAACCCACCCAGCCCGATCGGAAGACGGTGAGCCCCGGGACTCGCTCCAGCAGGTCGCCCAGGGTGAGCGCGCCGGTGGCGGCCAAGGCTTCGCGTCCCCATTGAAACGTGTCGCCCAGGTCGGTGAGTCGCGGCATCTCAGCCGCCGCCGTGGGGGTCTTGACCGTGTCGCCCCGCCGGCGCTGGTCCTCGAGGATCCGGCGGGTTTCGCGCTCGAGCGAGTCGGCGGCCAGCGAGTCGGCCTTGAGGCGCAGCGTGTCGGTCGCGGCGCGCAACGTGTCACCGGGGGGACGCGCAGAATCGCCGCGCACGCGCGCGGAATCGCCGCGCACGCGCGCGGAATCGCCGCGCAGTCGCGTGGAGTCGCCGCGTGCTCTCGCGGAATCACCGGGTGCGCGAAGCGTGTCGGCCAGCCCGCGTCGCGCCGAGTCCAGTCGAGCGCGCAGGAGTGAATCGGCGCGAGCACTGTCGGTGCGGGCGCGAACGGAGTCCGCGCGCGCACGGGCGCGCACCGAGTCGGCGCGAGTACGGGCGCTGTCACGCCGCGCACGCAGCGTGTCGGCGCGCGTTCGCAGCGTGTCGGTAGGCGGTCGGCGTTGCTGCGCCTTCGCGACGAGCGGGAGCGACGCGTGCAAAACGGCCCCGACCGCGAGGCCGAGGCCGGCGACACGCAGCCAGCGGAGCAGACGACTCAGTGCACTCTCCCGCGAACGAATTCGATGAACGTACCCGTCGGCACCCCCGTGGGTCCCTTCGGAACGATCGTCAGGTCGGCCTCGCTGTAGGCCGTGCCGGCCACGTCCAGGTGCACCCACGGATACGAGACAAACTCGCGCAGGAACATGGCGGCGGTGATGGTGCCGGCCGCTCGGCCGCCCGTGTTCTTGATGTCGGCGACGTCCGACTTGATCTGCTCGCGGTACTCGTCGAACATGGGCAGTTGCCACGCCGGCTCGCTGGCGCGGGTGGCGGCCGCCAGGACTTCGGTCATGAGCGCGTCATCGTTGCCCAGCGCGCCGGTGGTGGTGTTGCCGAGGGCGATGACGCAGGCGCCGGTGAGCGTCGCGGCATCGATGACCGCTGCGGGGTCGAATCGCTTGACCCACGCGAGCACGTCGGCCAGGACCAGTCGCCCCTCGGCGTCGGTGTTGATGATCTCGATGGTGGTCCCGGTGGACGCGGTGACGACGTCGCCCGGCTTGACCGCGGTGCCCGACGGCATGTTGGTGGTGGCCCCGAAGACTCCCACCACGTTCACCGGCAGCTGCAAGCGGGCGATGGCCTCCATCGCGCCCAGCACGCCCGCCGCGCCGCACATGTCGAACTTCATGAACTCCATGCGCTCGGCCGGCTTGATCGAGATGCCGCCCGTGTCGAAGCAGAGCCCCTTCCCCACGAGGACCAGCGGCTGCTGGTCCTTGGGGCCGCGGCGGTACTCGATGGCCACGAGCTTGGGATCCTGCGGGGTGCCCTGCGCCACGCACAGGAACGACCCCATCTTCTCCCGCTCCATTTCCTTGCGGCCCAGGACGGTCACCTTGAGCTTGTGGCGCGTCCCGATGTCGCGTGCGGTGTCGGCCAGGAGATCGGGCGTGCACAGGTTGCCCGGCATCTGCGCCAGCCGGCGGGAGAGGGCGTAGCCAGCCCCGATCGCCTGCGCGGCGCTGACGGCCCCGGCCAGCGACTTGGCGTTCTCGGCGATGAGCGTCGCCTCGGCCAGCGGGGCGCGCCGGTCGCCCTCGGGGGGCGGGGTGCGCAGGTCCATGTATTCCCAGCACCCCATCTGCAGGCCGACCAGGATGGACTCGGCCTCGCGCGCGTCGACCGCGCCCGCCAGCAGCGCCAGCGACCCGACGCCCGCCCGGTGCGCCTGGCGAGCCGCCAGTGTGGCCGCGCGGCGCAGTGCGAGGGCGCGGTCCTTGGGCGCGCCGTACCCGACAAGCAGCACCCGCCGAGGGCCGCGGCTCCCCCCCACCAGGTGCAAGGTCTCGTCACGGCCGCCGCGGAAATCCGCACGGCGCAGCGATCGTCCGAGCGCCCCGCCGGTCCCCTTGTCCAGGGCTCGCAGCGACGAGGGCAGGTCCGACCCGGACGGAAGGAGGAGGACCAGCAGCGGCGTGTTGAGGGTGGCCGCGTTGGCGGCGCGCGCAGCGAGCGTCAGGGTCATGGAGTGCGAAGAGCGCGAGGCGTGCGCGGGACGGCCGCATTGCACCGAGAGGGTGCAACACCCGGGCAGCAGGTCAGCGGATCAGCGGGACGGCAATTGGCGCGGTAAGCTAGACAGCCCCTTCCGGGGCGGCAAGCGAAAGTCGCGTCTGTTCAACAGCATCCGTACGCAACGCGCGGACGATACGCGACCACCGTCACGCAGGCGTCACGCGACCCGGTTGGGCGGCTCCTCGCCGCGAAGAAAGGCGGCGATGTTGCGCAGCGCGCAGTCGCCCATGGCGGTGCGCGACGACAGCGTGGCGCTCCCCAGGTGCGGCAGGGCGAAGACCCCGGGGTGGTCCCGGAGGGCGTCGGGCACAGCGGGCTCGCGCTCGAAGACGTCGAGTCCCGCCCCTGCGATGATCCGGTTTTGCAGCGCGTGCACCAGCGCGTCCTCATCGACCACGTCGCCGCGTGCGGTGTTCACGAGATACGCCGAGCGCTTCATCTGCGCGAGTTCGGTCGCGCCGATCAGGTGTCGCGTGTCCGGGGTGGCAGGACAGTGCAGCGAGACGAAGTCGCTCGACCCCAGGAGTTGTGCGAGCGAAGGGGTCCAAACGGCCCCAGCGGCGGCCTCCGCCTCGGGGTCGGCACGCCGGCGCGAGTGGTACAGCACCGTCATCCCGAAGCCCGCCGACGCGCGCCGCGCCACCGCCTGCCCGATGCGCCCGAAGCCGATGACGCCTAACGTCGCCCCGCTCACGCGCGTCCCCAGCAGGTGCGTCGGCCGCCATCCCGCCCAGCGCCCCTGCCGCAACTCCTCGATCCCCTCGTGGGCGCGTCGCGCCGCGGCGAGCATCAGCAGGATCGTGACGTCGGCCGTGTCGTCGGTGAGCACCCCCGGCGTGTTGGTGACGACGATCCCCGCCTCGCGCGCGGCCGCCAGGTCGATGTGGTTGGTCCCCGCGCCGAAATTGGCCAGCAGCCGGCAGCGCCCCCGGGCGCCGAGGATGGTGGTCCGGTCCAGGCGATCGGTGAGCGTGCAGAGCACCACGTCGTATTCCCGGAGGGCGAGCTGCAGCGCCTCGGGCGACAGCGGAAGGTCGGCGTGGTTGAGCCGGGCGCCGTGGTCGGCGACGAGCTGTCGCTCGACCGTCTCGGGGAGGCGCCGGGTCACGACGATGGCGGGAGGAGAGGTCACGGGGGCGAAGATGAAGGGGCGCACATCTTTGCGCACGAGCCCCTCAGTATTTCAGTGCCGGGCCGAACTGTCCGAGACTCGCATCTGAACAGTCCCTCTTCGCCCAAGGAGCTCGTATATGCGCATGTCCCGCCTGATCCCGTTCGCCTTCACCGCCCTGCTCGTCGTCTCCGTCGCGCCGGCCGCGCTCGCCCAGGGGGGCGACCAGGTCTACGCCGGTGAGGACGTGGACACTCCGCCCCGCCTCGCCAACCCGGCCAGGACTGCCCGCCTGGTTGCTGAGTCGTACCCGGCACAGCTGAAGCGCTCGGGCGTTCAGGGGCAGGCGCAGATCCAGTTCGTCGTGGACGCCAGCGGCAAGGTTGAGCCCGAGAGCGTCGAAGTCGTCCTCGCCTCCACCCCCGCCTTCGCCGTCGCCGCGAAGGAAGTGGTGGCGAAGATCGAGTTCACCCCTGGCAAGGCCAAGGGGCAGGCGGTGCGCACCCGCGTGCTGCTGCCGATTCAGTACAAGTAGCCCAGACGAGCGATCCGAAGCGAAGAGCCCGCCGCGACCAGCTGGTCGCGGCGGGCTCTCGTCATGCCCAGGACGAGACTCGAACTCGTACACCGTTGCCGGCGGGGGATTTTGAGTCCCCTGCGTCTACCAATTCCGCCACCCGGGCGCGCGGGGCAATGTAGCCCGGCACCCGCAGCGGCTCAACGACTCACCCGTTCGCAGTGCTGCGCCGCTCGGCACGCCCCAGCGCGCTCAACCCGGACCAGGCGGACGGCGCGAGAAGCGGCGACGATCGCCGGGGCGTCCGCCCATGAGCGAGTCGGCGGCCGGCAGGGTGTCCCCTTCGGCGCGGCGCTGCATGTCCTCCGCACGCCGGCGCAGCTGTTCCTGCAGCCCCAGGTACTTCGCGCGCTGGACCGGCGTGAGCGTCGTCGCCAGCTCGCGCTGCTCGGCGTCCATCAGGTCGAGGCGCTTGCGCTGGACCAGTCGGGCCCGCTCGAGCAGCCCCGCCACGCGATCCTGCGTCGCCTGGTCCTCGCCGCCACGCAGCGCCTCGCGCATCTCCATCCGCACCGCCCGCTCCTCGCGGAATAGTGCGCGCCGTTCGCCGTCCAGCCGGTTGTTCACGTCGCGCAGGACGGCGAGCTGGGCGTCGGTGAGCGACAGACGCTCCTTCAGGAGCGCCTCGATCCGTTCGCGGAACTGCTGCTCCAGCATGGCCCGGTCGCGGCGGACCGGGGGCGTGTGTTGGGCGCTGGCCGTGGCCAGCGGGATCAATACGACGAGGGCGAACAGGAGACGACGCATCGTGCAGGGACTCCTACGATCCGGAGAGCGCGCCGTCCAGGGCGCGTCCGCCGGGGGTGGTTTCGGGTTCGGCGAGCGGGGCCGCCTCGAGGTCGTCGAGCGCCCCCATCAACGACTCCAGCGACGCATCGTCCAGCTCGTGCCAGGAGGCGTGCAGCGTGAGCCCGGTTTCCGAGCGCTGGCCGGATACGGGGGTATCGCTGGGCAGGACGACGGCCACGGTGGGGGTGTCGGGCGAGACGGTGCCGTCCGTTCCCGCCGACTGCGACGTCGCATTTCCGAAGTACGCCCGCGTCACCGCCACGGAGATCCCGCCGAGCGAGATGAAGGTGACGGCGGCGGCAATGCGCAGCATGGTCGACGAACGTCGCGGCGCGGGGCGCGCGACAGCGACGGGGCGCACCGGCGACCGGGCGCCTTCCGGCACCTGCCGCGCGGGCCGAGGCAACGCACGCACGATGGCCGCGGCGTCGATCGACGGCGTCCGGGCGGCCGCGTAGACAGAGCGCGCCAGCCGAAGCGTCGCCAGCTCGTCGCGGCACGGTTCGCAGTCGGCCAGGTGCGCCTCCACGCGATCGCGCGCACCGGCGCCCAGCGCATCGTGGAGATACTCCGGGAGCAGCTCCCGGATCTCGACGTTCGAGCAATCAATCATGCAGCGTCTCCTTCACCTGGCGCAGCGCGTTGTGATAGTGCACGCGTGCGGCCCCTTCGGTGGTTCCGACCACGTCGGCAATCTCCTTGTACGACAACCCATCGTTCACGCGCAGACGGAAGACTTCGCGCTGCGTGGGCGTCAGTCGCTCGATGGCACCGCGCATCTTCCGGTGCGCCTCCTCGGCGATGAGTCCGTCGAGCGCGTCGTACTCCGTGACCGCGTCGTCATCCTGCAGCTCCTGTGCGTCCCGCCGGCGGCGGCTGGCGCGACGCCGATCCAGCACCAAACGGCGGGCGATCGTGAACAGCCAGGTCCGGAGCGAACTCTCGCCGCGGAATGCGTCCAGCGAGGCGAACGCCCGGACGAACGTGTCCTGCACCAGCTCCTCCGCCCCCTCCCGATCCCCCAGGCTCGCGACATAGCGCGCGACCGACGGCGCGTGCCGCTCCACCAGAACGGTGGCCGCCCGCTCGTCACCCGCGCGCCAGCGCGCGATCAACTCGCCGTCCGGCGCTTCGATGCCGGGTGAAATCTCCGCAGTCATCACTGTCCGTCGCGTGAG
>CAZVDJ010000025.1:0-17560 GCA_964626245.1 uncultured Gemmatimonadaceae bacterium | reverse complement strand
GGGAGCGAAGGCCGCCGCGGTGAGGTGTCGAGCGTGGTCGCGCAGGTCGCGCGGCCACGCCTCGCTCAGGCCGAGGAAGCGGGCACGATCGGCCGCGAAGAGCGCGCGGATGGCCTCTTCGAAGTGCGGCTGGTTGCCGAGCGTGGCCGCCATGAAGCGATAGGCCGACTCCTGGGCTGCACGCCGGCGGTCGCGCTCGGCGCCGGCGTTTCGCGCCTGGTCCACCAGGCGGCGCAGCGCCGCCGACGCGCCACCGGGCTGCGTCGAAAGCCACTCCCAGTGGCGGGGAAGGAGCGTCACCTCGCGAGGCACCACCCCCAGGCGCGGCCTGCCGGGGCCGCGAGGGGCCTCGCCCGCGTCGGACGAGGTCTCATCGGCGGCGGCACCCAGTGGTTCTGCAGCAGGCCGGGCGCCGCCCGCCGGCGCACTCGACGGCTCCCGAGGGTCGACCTCGACCGGTTCGCTGGTCACCGCATCGAAGACCAGGATGGCGCCGTGTGCTCCCCCCACCTGCGCCTGGCGCACCGCGCGCGAGACGTCGTCAAGGGAGCCCGACGCCAGCAGACGTTCCCCATCGAATGCGACGAGGGAGCGCGACGGCGGGTCGCGGTCGGTGGCGCGAGCGGGAGGGCGGGCCGTACTCGGCGGGATCGGACTCATGAGGCGGGCTATTTCATCCGGGTGATAAACCGGAGGTCAATATTATCCGGATCAAATAGAGTCGCAAGGAGGCCGCGCGAAAGCCGCGACGATCACACCCAGGGCGAGGGCGACCAACGTCCAGACGGTCAGGGGGAGCCGAAACGGCTCGCGCATCGGTGAGCTCGCTGAGTGACGAAGTCGTCCAGGTGTGGCGTGATGCGCGTAGCGCCTCCCGAAGTCGAGCGCGGGCACGCGCCAGTTGGACCCGCACCGTGCTGGGTGCCATGCGCAGCAGGTCGGCCACGTCTTCCGTGGAGTGCCCCTCCACGTCGTGCAGCACGAAGACCTGGCGCATGCGCCCGGGGAGCGTGGCGATGGCGCGCGCCAGCGCCAGGCGACGCACCGCGGGCGGCGTCGCGAACGGAGAAGCGCCTCCGACGGCCACGCCGGCGGCGCTGCCTAACGCCGGCCACCTCGCGGGCGGCATCGTCCCCGACCGGCGCCCCCCCACCGTGGGCGCCGTGTGGCGCGAGACCGTACTGGCGCGGCAAGGCGGCGTGCCGGGTCCCGGGTCCCGGGTTCCGGAGGCGCCCCGACTCCGCCGCGCCTCGGCACCCGACGCCGCGCGGAGCGGCCGACGGCTTGCCCTCGACGGGCGCACGACGATTTGCACTGTGCGCGGGGGCGACGCGTCGGCAGCCACAACGTGCACGCACCAGATCGGCTACCCGCGGCCGTCCCCACCCTGGCACCAGGGCGCTACATTGCACGGTTCGCCCTCCGCCGTCGCCTCACTCGCTCTCGTGCCGATTCCCCGCAAGGTCGCCAACACGTTCTCGCCTCCGCTGCGCTCGCAGGGCGAGGCCTTCGTTCGCCGGCAGCAGGTGATCGTGGATCACGCCGACCCGGCGGTGCTGCGCGCCACCGTGGAAGGGCCGGCGCCGCACCGGGTGGAAGTGCGCGCCATCCCCGGCGACCGCCTGGAGCTGCACTGCAGCTGCAGCTACGCCGCGGAGTACGGCAACTGCGAGCACCTGTGGGCGGTGCTCGTGGTGGCCGACCGTCTCGGCCAGCTCCCACACACGCCTGACGAGTCGTACCACGCCGAGGCGCGCGCCGCGCGCGAGGCGGAGGAGCGCGAGCTGGAGCGGCGTCGTGAGGCCGAGCGTGAGGCGCGCCGCCTGGCCGAGGAGCAGCGCGCGCGCGAGCGCGAGCAGTCGGTATTGCACCCGCCGGAGCCCGATCCGTCGCTCATGCGCCCGCCGCGCCCGCCGGACCCGCGCCGCTGGGTGCAGCAGCTGCGCGCGCTGGCCCCGCTCATGACGCCCGGCGCCGAGGCGCAGCAGCGCGAATCGACCGCCTTTCCCGAGGGCAAGCGCATCATCTACATCGTCGACATCCCGCTCACCTTCGAGCGGCAGGGCGGGTTGATGCTGGAGCTGTCCATGCAGTCGCGGCACAAGTCGGGCGAGTGGGGACAGCCGCGACAGTTTCGCCTGACGCGCGCGCAGTGGCTGGCCTCGCCCGAGCTGGTGGACCGGGAGATTGCGCAGATGCTGCTGGGGGCGCAGCCCGAGTTCGGGCACCACGCGCCGGGAAGCAGCACGCGTCGCTTCATCCTGGCCCCCGCGTCGTTCGAGACCACGCTCAAGCGCATGTGCGAGTCGGGGCGCTGCTTCGTGCGCCCCACGCCGCGCAGCGAGGACGTGACCCCGCTGGCTTGGGACGAGGGCGCACCGTGGGAACTGCGGCTGGCGGTGGTCCCCGCCGGCGATGACGGTGCGACCTACTCGCTGCAGGGGCACCTGGCACGCGAGGGGGAAGAGATGGCGCTGGAGGAGCCGATCCTCTTCATGCGCGAGTCGCTCCTGCTGGCGCGCGGGCTCGCCTCGCGATGGATCGACCATGGCGCCTTTGACCTGGTGCCGGCCATGCGGCAGGACCTCAAGGTCGAGGTCCCGCGCGCCGAGGCGGAGGAGCTGGTCGCCGAGCTGCACGCGCTCCCCAAGCTGCCGCCGCTCGACCTCCCCCCCGAGCTGCAGCTGGCGACGCTGGACGAGGCGCCGGTGCCCGCCCTGTCGCTGCGGGTGGTGGGGCGCACGCCGTGGAGCCCCGCCAAGTACGAGGGGGCGCTGTCGTTCGACTACGGCGGCCAGTCCATCGCCGAGGACGCCCCCACCGCCGCCCTCTACCAGGGGGGCGAGCGACGGATCGTCAGGCGCAACCGCTCGGCGGAGGAGACCTTTGCGCGACGGCTGGAACGCGCCGGCTTTCGCTGGGAGTACGACTACGCCACGGCGCGGTATGCGCGCCGGATTGCCGAGGGGCGCGGCGAGGAGGTGGCGCTGGAGCTGTCGGAGGAAGGGTGGCGCGTGGAGTTCGACGGGCACCTCCTGCGCACGCCGGGCGAGCTGTCGGTGCAGGTCACGTCCGGGATCGACTGGTTTGACCTGGGGGCCTCGCTCGACTTTGGCGGCGGGGTGAGCGCCTCGCTGCCACAGTTGCTGGCCGCGCTGCGCAAGGGCGAACGCACGGTGCGGCTGAGCGACGACTCGCTGGGCATGATCTCCACCGAGTGGCTGGAGCAGTCGGGGCTCCTGGCAGCTGCCGGGACGATGATCGAGGGGAAGATCCGCTTCTCGGCGCGTCAGCTCGGCGTGCTCGACGTGCTGCTCAGTACCCTGCCGCCCGCCGACACCGACGCGGCCTTCGAGCATGCGCGGCGGCAGCTGCTGCACTTCGAGGGGATCAAGGCGGCCGATGCGCCTGACGGCTTCGTGGGCGAGCTGCGCGGATACCAGCAGGAGGGGCTGGGGTGGCTGCACTTCCTGCGGCAGTTCGGCTTTGGCGGATGCCTGGCCGACGACATGGGGCTGGGGAAGACGGTGCAGGTGCTGGCGCTGCTGGAGTCGCGGCGCGAGACGCACGGAGGGACGTCGCTGGTGGTGGTCCCGCGGTCGCTCGTCTTCAACTGGGAACAGGAGGCGGCGCGCTTCACCCCGCAGCTCAAGGTGCTGGTGCACGGCGGCCCCGACCGGCGCCGCACCACCATGCACCTGCCGGACTACGACGTGGTGATCACCACGTACGGCACGTTGCGCCGCGACGTGGCCATGCTGCGCGAGATGGAGTTCGACTACGCCATCCTGGACGAGGCACAGGCCATCAAGAACGCCGGGACCGAGGGAGCCAAGGCGGCGCGCCTCATCCGGGCGCGGCACCGGCTGGCGATGACCGGGACGCCGATCGAGAATCGGCTCGCCGAACTCTGGAGCCTGCTCGAGTTCCTGAACCCCGGGATGCTGGGGAAGGCGAGCGTCTTCGGCTCCATCGTGCGGCAGCTGGACACGCCCGGGCACAACGAGGAGCGCGAGGTGTCGCGGGAGCTGCTGGCGCGCGCGGTGCGGCCGTACATCCTGCGCCGCACCAAGGCGCAGGTGGCCCCGGAGCTTCCCGAGCGGCTGGAGCAGACGCTGGTGGTGGACCTCTCGCCCAAGGAGCGGGCGCTGTACAACGAGCTGCGCGACCACTACCGCAACTCGCTGCTGGGGCGCATCGACGCGCAGGGGCTGGCGCGGAGCAAGATGCACGTGCTGGAGGCGCTGCTGCGACTGCGGCAGGCGGCGTGTCACCCGGGGCTGGTGGATCCCTCGCGGCGCGAGGATTCCAGCAGCAAGATCGACATGCTGCTCACGCGCGTGGCCGAGGCGACGGCCGAGGACCACAAGGTGCTCGTCTTCTCGCAGTTCACGTCGCTCCTGGCCATCGTGCGCGCGCAGATGGACGCGCAGGGCGTGCGCTACGCCTACCTGGACGGCGAGACCAAGGACCGGCAGCAGGTCGTGGCCGAGTTCCAGGAGGACCCGGGGTGCAAGGTCTTCCTGGTGTCGCTCAAGGCCGGTGGCGTGGGGCTCAACCTCACGGCGGCCGAGTACGTGTACCTGCTCGACCCGTGGTGGAACCCGGCGGTGGAGGCGCAGGCGATCGACCGGGCGCACCGCATCGGGCAGACGCGGCGCGTCTTCGCGCAGCGGTTGATTGCACGCGACACGGTGGAGGAGAAGGTGCTGGCGCTGCAGGAGAGCAAGCGCGACCTGGCCGACGCGATCATTCGCGCCGACAACTCGGTGGTGGCGACGCTGGGGCGGGAGGAGCTGGAGTTGTTGCTGAGTTGAGCGCCTGACGTCGACATCGAGGGCTTCTCGCACCTCCAGGTGATCTGGGTCTTTGACCGGGTTGCCGGCTACGAGCTGATGTCGCGGGCGCGCGCCATCGACATGCTGGATGCATCGCCGATCCTCGACATCGAGCCGTACCAGTCGAGCATTCCGATGGAGCAGGTGCGGCGGGGTGGCTGGCGGACGCGGAGCGGACGACGCGAGAGGCGGGGAGCTAGTCCCTACTCGAACGGCTGCCCAAACCCCAACCGGTTCCCATCCAGGTCGCGCACGAAGAATTCGCGCAGTCCCCACGGCTGGCTTACCGGCTCGCCCTCCACGCGCGCACCGCGGGCCGCGAGCTCGGCGTGGAGTCCATCGGCATCGCGCACGTAGAGGTAGCAGGCGCCCGGGCCTGGCATGGCGTCGGTGCGCGACGCCAGGAGGACGCGCGCCTGCTCACGATCGAGCACGGCGAAGTCTGGCTGCGCGTAGTTGACGCTGAAGCCGAGCGCCGCCGTGTAGTGCTCCACCGCGGTGGGAACGCTGGCGCAACTGAAGGTGGGCATGATCTGCTCCACCATGGGCGCCGGTCGCGGCGGTGTGTCGTGATGATACGAGGTGGTGAACCAGAGCTGGTGGCCGTCCGGGTCCGTCGTGGTGCAGACGTGCAGCTTGAGCATGTTCACGGCACACACTGGCGAGACGATCGCCCCTCGCGCCAGAAGCTCCTGGCGTGTTGCACCGACGTCTTCCACCGGGAGGTGCACGATCGCCTCACCGCGGCCGATGCGGGCGAAGGTGCTGTCGAACGCCGCATCGCCCTGCCGCAGGACGATCCGCGCCGAGCCTCGCACCAACGGCGTGTCCTCGTCGGGGCCAGCGACTGGTGCATCGGTCGCCAGTGAGAATCCGAGCACATCGCGATAGAACGCCACGCTGCGCGCCAGGTCGGCGACTGCCAGGTGACGGCTGACGGGAGCCGTGAATGGTGCAGCAGGCACGTTGGGTCTCGGGAGTGGCGTCAGGTCAGAGGAGCCGGAGCCACCAACGCTGCGTGGTTGCCTTCACGCGCGCAAACCAGCGGCACGGAAAGTAGAGGGCAACCACGACCGCGGCCGTGACCAGGTAAAGCAGCGGCAGGCTCCACATGTACCCCGGCGGCACCTCGGGCGGAAGCATGGGATGGTTGGCCACGAGCCAGCCCACGTCGCCCGGCGTACGCACGGCCGCAATGGCCAGCGCGACCAGATGGATGAGCGGAATGTGCAGCACGTAGTAGAAGAACGGGACGCGCCCGAACAGCTCGAGCCATCGCGACACTCGGCCGCGCGCCGTCTCCAGCCAGGGGAGCACCGCAATGGTCGGCCCCAGCGTCATGAGGAGGAAGAGCAGTGACGCCGGATACTTGGCGGTGCCGAGGAATGCGAGCGCGGGGAGCGACGCGTTCCACGGGTTGGGGTCGCCGTAGGCGCCCGTGGCGCGCAACGCCACGAAGAGCGCGATGGCGCCACCGCCAATGCCCAAGCACGCCCGGCGGCGCTGCGCCGCGTCGAGCGTCATCACACGCCCGAAGGCGTAGCCCGCGGCCATCACGCCGACCCACGGCACGAGAACGTAGAGCACGATGACGTTCCACTCCAACCCGGGAATGGTGAAGCCGCCTCCCACGTAGAGCAGCCGGAGCAGCCAGTTCGGGTCCTGCACGGCGTACAGCGCCGGCGCCACCGCGTTGTGGCCCACGATGAGCAGGAGCCCGACGGTGGCCACGAGCCACAGGGGGAGCCAGGCCAGCGCCGCCAGCGCCACCATGCACCATCCCAGCATCCAGATGACGCCCGCAAAGGTGAAGTGGGCGTAGTCGACGTTGAACGTCCACCCGAAGCGCAGCACGGTGAGCTCGAGCAGCACGAGCCAGAGCCCGCGCGTGACCAGGAAGCTGGAGAGCGCCGCCGTGCTGCCGGCTTTCCGGCGGTAGAGATATGCCGCCGTCCCCGCGAGGAAGACGAAGGCCGGCGCGCAGAAGTGCGTGACCCAGCGCGTGAAGAAGACCCCGGGCGTGGGGCCGCCGGGCGGGACGCCGGCATACACGCGCACATGGTCGATGGCCATGAGGACCATCACGGCGCCTCGCACGACGTCGAGCGCGGGGAGTCGATGGGACGGGGCGGATGACATCGCCGACGGCTCGACGGAAGGGGAGACGACACGCTCGCGCCCGAATGCCGGCCCCGGCAACGCGCACTCAGGGAACGGTGCCGCCCCTGCAGCGAACGGCGCCAGCGATGCAGCCATCGGGCACGCGCGCCCTCGCCGCCGGGTCGCCGGCGCATACCTTCAGCGAATGTCGTCGTTCCTGCGTACCGACCTCTCCGAAGACGACCTCGGTGCACGCCGGCCATGGCTCTGGCTCTCGGCGGCGTGCCTGGTGCCTGCCGTGCTGGATGCCTTCCAGATCTGGCTCAAGGCGCGCACCGAGGGTGACGGGCGCGTGGAGTGGAACTGGGTGGTGTGGCAGGGGGGCGAGTGGATCATCCTGGGGGCGCTCATCCCGCTCGCGTACGTGCTGGGTCGCCGCTATCCGCTGCGACGCCCGTTGTCGTGGCGCCCGATCGCGATCCACACCGCCGGCGCGCTCACGCTGTGCGTGGGATGGGCAACCCTGGGGATCCTCATGGGGATGGCGCTGGGGACGGCCCCCGCCACGCTGCGCAGCTGGATGCTCACCAGCCTGCCGTGGTCGGTGTTCATGTACTTCGCCATCCTGGGATGCGTGCACGCCTTCACCTTCTTCATGGAGGCGCGCGCACGCGAGGCGCAGGCTGCGCGGTTCGCCGCCCGGCTCTCCGAGGCTCGCCTGCAGGCGCTGCGTACCCAGCTGCACCCGCACTTCCTGTTCAACAGCCTGAATGCGGTGCTGGTGCTGGTGCGCGACCGGGAGTCGGCGGCGGCGGCGCGGATGCTGGAGCGCCTGGGCGAGCTCCTGCGCCGCCTGCTGCGCGCCGACGCTGCCACCACGTTGCCGCTGGCGGACGAGCTGCAATTCATCGACGACTACCTCGCCATCGAGCGGGAACGCTTCAGCGACCGGCTGACCGTCACGCGCGACATCGCGCCCGGCGTGGAACAGGCGCGCGTTCCGCCCTTCGTGTTGCAGCCGCTGGTGGAGAACGCGCTGCGGCACGGCATTGCGCCAAGTGAGCGCGGGGGAAATGTCACGATCACCGCGCGCCGCGACGGCGACGACCTGGTGCTCACGGTGATCGACAGCGGCGTGGGGACACGCGGCGAGACGTTGTTCGCGCGCGAGAGGGGGAGCGAGGGGGGTAGCGACGCGGCGCCGCCATCCGGCGTGGGGATCCGCAACCTGCGCGAGCGGCTGGTGACGATGTACGGTGCACGGGGATCGGTCACGCTCCAACCGCGCGCCGAAGGCGGGGCGGTGGCGACGATCCGGCTGCCGCTGGAGCTGGGATGAGCGTGGCGACGCGCCGGTCGATTGCGACGATCATCGTCGATGACGAACCGCTTGCGCGACGTGGGGTGCGTCAGCTGCTGGCACCGCATCACGACTTCACGGTGATCGCCGAATGCCGCAACGGGCGCGAGGCAGTGCGCGCGATTCGTACGCTGTCGCCGGAACTCGTCTTTCTGGACGTGCAGATGCCGGGAGAAGGCGGGCTGGATGTGGTGCGGGAGGTTGGGGTGGACGCCATGCCCGATGTGGTGTTCGTGACGGCGTACGATGAATACGCGGTGCGGGCCTTCGAGGCGCGCGCCATGGACTACCTGGTGAAGCCCATCGGCACGGAACGGTTTGGCGAGGCGCTGGCCAGGGTGCGCTCGCGCATGCGCGAGCGGGAGGCACTGGCGCACGCTGCCAGGGCGGAGCGGCGCGAAACGATTGCCGTCCCTACCACGAACGGGCTCGTGGTGCTGGGCCTGACCGAGATCGACTGGATCGAGGCCGACGACTACTACGCGGCCATCCACGCGCGCGGCCGTCGCCTGCTGCTGCGCGAGTCGCTGGCATCGCTCGAGCAGCGCCTGGCGCACGGGCGCTTCGTGCGCGCGCACCGGTCGGCACTGGTGGCGGTTGACCGCATCGTCGAGGTGCGCCACGACGCTGGCGGCGGAATGACGCTCGTGCTGCGAGGCGGGCGGGCCGTTCCGGTGAGCCGGCGGCGGCGGGACGAGGTGGTAGCGGCGGTGCGGGGACGGTAGCCCGCGTGTGCCGGCGCGCGCCGCACGCGATGCCAGCTCGCCAGGCGATGTCAGGGGCGCTGCAGGAAGGTGCGTACCAGCTGCAGCACCACGGTCGAGTCGCCGCGTAGCAGCAGCTCCTGCCCGTGGGCGTTGCCGTTGAGGACGTGCCACGCCTTGGGGCCGGGCAGTCGCCGGTAGTCTTCCCACGCCGCGGTCAGCCGCAACGCGCCGCTGGCCGTGGTATCGGCGGCGCTCCCGACCCAGAGTACGCGTGCCGGGAGCCGCTCGGGCGCGGCGAGACGTGACGGTGACAGCAGGACGATCGCGTCGAACGGAGTGCCCGCGTCTCGTGCGTGCACGGCACCCGACGCGACAGCGGCCCCGCCCAGGCTCGCCCCCACGACGCTCACCGATGAGGCGCCGCGCGCGCGCAGCCATTGCGCCGCGGCCATGACGTCGAGCGCCTCCTCCCGCTGACCGATCTGTGGCGGCTGCGCCAGGGGCGACTCGCCGTAGCCTCGCAGGTCAATCGCCAGCACCTGCGCGCCATCGCGCGCCAGTTGATCGGGAAGCGATCCCCAGTGCGCCCGCGTGTAGCGACCGCCGTGCACCAGCACGATGCCTCGTGCACCCTCGCCGAAGTGATCGCCCGCGACGAGCCCTCCATCTGCTGTCGTGATCGTCACTCGGCGCCCTTGCAGCACCTTGCGCCTTCCGACCGCTTGGCTTCCCCCCTGATGCAGCACTACGCGGCGAGTCTCGCCGGCATCGGCCTCGTCGAAGATGATCTCTGCCTCCACCGCGCGGAGGAAGAAATGCGTTGGCGACAGGGGAAAGAGGCGAAAGCGCGACTGCCCCGTGGCCTGCGCGTACAGGGTTCGGCCCATGCGAGTGATGGTGAGGTTGACGCCCGGTGCCAACTCGTACTCCCCTACATGGCGCTCCAGGAGGAGCGAGTCGACGGCCGCAACGGTTCGAGCCGGCGGCAGCGCCCGCAGCGCCGTGGTGGAGTCGATGAGGTGAAAGCCAAGGTCGTCGTGATCGATGGCGCTGTTGGAGAGGATGACGGCGTTGGCGCGCGAAGCGGGATCGTAGCCGATGAAGGCGTGAAAGCCGCCGGTGGCGCCGTTGTGCCAGACGATGCGTCGGGCTCGTCGCTCGATCAGGTGCCAGTCCAGCCCGATGGACATGTTGGGCAGGTTGGTGGCTCGTTGCGGCTGCGTGGCCATCGTGAGCGCCCGCCCAAGCGGCGTTGCGGGTGGGTCGAGCACGGCCGCGAGGAAGGCGAGCATGTCCCGGGCGGTCGAGCGCCACCCACCCGCGCCGGCAAGGACGGCAAAGTCCCAGTAGGGCGTGACGTCGAGGTCGGCGTTGTGGCCGATCGCCAGTCGTGCGCGCTGTGCAGGCGAGAGCGTGATTCGCGTGTCGTGCATGCCGAGCGGTGTCAGGACGCGCTCGATGACGAGCTGTCCGTAGTTGCGTCCGGCGCGGCGCGCCAGCACGTGGCCCAGCAGCCCCATGCCCACGTTGGAGTATTCGTACGCGCTGCCGGGATCGCGCGGCAGCGCAAATCCGGCCAGGAACGCGTACAGGTCGTCCTCGTGGAAGTGGGCGTACGGATTGGCAGCGTCACGCGGCTCGCCGGGAGGGACCCACGGCAGTCCCGATGCGGATGTCGCCAGATGCAACAAGGTGATGGCGCGTCCGCTGCGCGATGGCACGCGAACGCCGGCCGGCAGGTACTGCTGCACAGGGTCCGTCAGCCGCACTTCGCCGCGCTCCACCATCTCGGCCAGCAGCGTGGTGGTGAAGAGCTTGGAGATGGAGCCGATCTCGAACAGCGTTGTCGCGTCCGGTGGAGGCGAGGCGGCGCTCCCCCGGCGGCCGGCAGCGACCACGCGGGGACGACCCGTTTCCAGGACGCCGACCACCATCCCCACGGCGATGCCGCTCGCCACACGCTGCGTCAGGCGCTCGGCGAGCACCGCGCTGGCCGGTGCGGACCACTGCGCCGGAAGGGGTGCGGAAGCGAGGAGGATCGCCACGAACGGAGCAACCTGGCGTCGCCCCGGGCTACCGCGCACGAGCGCCTCCTTCCTCGTCGCGCTCGAGCTCGTGGAGCACGTCATCCAGCCGAGCGATGACGGGCGCCAGTTCGCGCTGGGCGGTGCGGCGGTTGAGCGCGAGCAGCGCGATTCCGGCGACGATGGTGACGGCGATGAGCAGGAGCCGGACCGTGAGCGAGGCGCGCGCCCCGGCAAGGAAGAGGATCACGCCCACGAAGAGCGGGGCGAGATACCACCACCCCACCGAGCGCAGGAGGCGCAGCTGCGCATGCAGGCGTGTACGCTCCTCGCGCGGCGCCGCGTACACCGGAGTTCCGGGGTCCATCGGGCGCGCGCGCGCGGCACGAAGCCGCATTGGAACGAAGACGCATCCGAGCGCGATGAGCGCCGCACCGGCCTGCGCCGCCGGGTGAGGGACACGAAACGCGAGCCAGCCAAACAGTGGCAGCATAAGAAACGCGGTGACCGTTTCCGTGCGGTCACGCAGGCGCACCAGGCGTTCCAGCTCGGTGGCGCGAGCACGGACGGCAACGATGCGTTCGCCGATGCCCGGCGCGGTAGGGCCGGGCGCGTGCTCACGCCAACGACGCGACAGGTCGTCGAGGCTCATGGTTCAGTCCCGCAGGTAGGTGCGCTCGAAGCGCTGTTTGATGCGATGGAGCCGTACGCTCACGACGTTGGCCGAGACACCGAGCACGTCGGCGATGGCTGCCGACGCAAGGCCCTCCATGTACAGCAGCAGCAGCAGCGAGCGATCCGCCGGCCCGAGCGTCTGCAGGAACTCCTCCAGGAGCTGCACTTCATCGCGCGGGGCGCCGCGGGTGGTGCGCTCGGTCGCGGTCACGGTGACCTGCTCGCGACGCCTGGCCTGCCGCCGCCAGGTGAGCGCCGTGTTGAGCGCCACGCGGTACGCCCATGTGCCGATGGCCGATTCTCCCCTGAACGAGGGAAGCGAGCGCCAGAGCTGCAGCAGGATGTCCTGGTACAGGTCGTCGGTCTCGTCACTTGCGCCCGCGTACGCGCGCGCGATGCGCCTGAGGGCTGCATCGCGCGACGTGAGCACCTGATGAAAGAGCGCTTCTCCGGTCATGCCATGCGAGCGAGTCGCGGAACCAGCCGTGCCTCAGGCATTGGTCACACGGATCGCGCGAAACTTACAGCGACCATGTGCGCGATCGCCGCTCGCATCTCACGACTTGACGGGACTGCCGGTGGTCGTGAGCATTGCGGCCATGTTCCTCCACGCCCTCGCCGCGTCGTTGGCGCTGTGCTGCCGCGCCCCCTCGGCGCCGACAAACGATCGTGTGCTGCAGTTCAGCGCCAGCGACGGCACGCCGTTGGAGGCCAAGCTCTCGGTGCCGGCCGGGGCTTCGGGTGCGGCGCCGGTGGTCTTCCTGCTGCACGGTGCCGGGCCGCGTAACTTCGACCATGCGGTGCAGTATCGCGACGCGGCGGGACAGTGGCAGGTGACCCGGTACTACGACGACTTCGCCCGGCAACTGGCGGACCGTGGCGTCGCGGTGTTCCGCATGAGCAAGCGCGGATGTAGCGCGGACCCTGCCACGGGAGGGCCGATCGTCGACCGCGCGGCGTTCAGCACGGCCACGCCCACCGTCCTGCTCGACGACTACCGCCAGGCGTTGGAGGCGCTGCGACGGCAGGGGGATGTCGATGCGTCCCGCATCGTCCTGCTGGGGTCGAGCGAGGGAACGCGCCTGGCGCCACGCCTGGCGCTCGCCTCGCCGGGCGGCATCGTCGGGTTGGTGCTCGCCAGCTACTCCGCGGACCCGATGAAGGAGACGGTCATCTGGCAGAACTCGGTTGGCCCGTGGCGCAACATCCAGAAGCTCATTCCCGCGGCCGCCGGCGATCGCCTGACGCGCGCCGAGTATGACCAGGCGGTGGCGGCGACACCTGTATTGGCGCCGCAGCTGCCATTCGCACTGTTCGACGTGGACAGGGACAGTACCGTGACGCCCAGCGAGGTAGCGACCGCGCTGCGTCCGCGACTGAACGCCATCGTCGGCGCGGTGCACGCCGGCAACGACGAGCTGATCTGGCAGTCGGTGGCGAACCTCACGTCGGCGTACCTACGCGAAGAGTGGGAGGCCCCACCCACCGTAGAGCAGCTGCTGCGGGTCACGATTCCCATCGGCATCTTCCACGGCGATCTGGATGGCAGCACGCGCGTGGAGGGAGTTCGGGAGACCGCCGATGCCTTCCAGCGCGCCGGACGCACGAACCTCACCGTGCGCATCTATCCGGGATACGACCACGATCTCAACTGGACGCCGGCGGTGGCCGCGTCCGGGGGGCCGCCCCCTCGCGCGGCGACCTGCACGACTCCATTCTCCCCGGGCGCGGGTCACACCCGCCACCGCCCTCCCCGGGAGCCCCCATGAGCGACCCTGCCGCCGCCGGACACGAGCCGGCCGCCCCGAACGCCTCCGACGCACCAATCACCCTCACGGTCAACGGCGAACGCCGCATCTTCGATGGCGACCCCACCATGCCGCTGCTCTGGTTCCTGCGCGACGAGTTGTCGCTCACCGGGACCAAGTACGGCTGCGGGATCTCGCAGTGCGGCGCCTGCACCGTGCACGTGAACGGCACGCCGGCCCGCGCCTGCCAGCGGCGCATGTCCACGCTGGCCGGGGCCACGGTGACCACGATCGAAGGGTTGCACCCGGCGGGTGAACACCCGCTGCAGGTGGCCTGGCGCGAGATCGACGTGCCGCAGTGCGGTTTTTGCCAGAGCGGGCAGATCATGCAGGCCGCCAACCTGCTCAGGACCACGCCACGCCCCACCGACCAGCAGATCGACGCCGCGATGACCGGGCACATCTGCCGGTGCGGCACCTACCCCCGCATCCGGGCCGCGATCAAGGCCGCGGCGGAGAAACAGTCATGAGCGCGCGCGACTCTCTCCCGTGGCTGCGCGCCGCCGACGGCGCGCACGAGCCGCAGGCCATCGACGCCGGCCGTCGCGACCTGCTCAAGCTGCTGGGCATGGGCGGTCTCGTCTTTGCGGCGGGGCCATTGGGCGTTCGGCGCCTGGACGCGGCCGAACGGCTGGCCGCGGGCCCCAATGGCGCCGCCGAGCCGTGGGAAGCGCATGCCTACATCCGCATTGCCGACGACGGCATCGTGACGATCACCTGCCATCGCTCGGAGATGGGGCAGGGGATCCGCACCACGATGCCGATGATCATCGCCGACGAGATGGAGGCCGACTGGTCGCGGGTGCGCGTGGAACAGGCGGTGGGCGACGAGAAGAAGTACGGAAGCCAGAACACCGACGGCTCCACCAGTATCCGCGACTTCCTGTCCAGGTACCGCGAGGCGGGCGCCACGGTGCGGGCGCTGATGGAAGATGCGGCCGCGGCGCAGTGGGGAGTTGCGGCGAGCGAGGTGCGCGCCGAGTCGGGGGCGGTGCTGCACGCCGCCAGCGGGCGGCGGCTGGCGTACGCCGCGCTGGTGGCGAGTGCGCGCGCGCTTCCCATGCCGGCCAAGGAGCGCATCCGCATCAAGGCGCCTGCCCAGCGGAAGTGGCAGGGGAAGAAGATGACGTCGATCGACCTGGGCCCCATGACCACGGGGAAGGCCACCTACGGCGCCGACGTGATCCTGCCGGGGATGAAGGTGGCGGTGATCGCGCGACCGCCGGTGTGGGGTGGCAAGGTGGTGAGCGTGGATGACAGCGCCGCACTCAAGGTGCCGGGCGTGGAGCGCGTGGTGCGCATCCCCGAGGGACCGATGCCGGGGGCATTCCTCCCGGTGGGGGGCGTGGCAGTGATCGCCAGGAACACCTGGGCCGCGATCCGCGGGCGCGACGCGCTCAAGGTCACGTGGAACGACGGCGCCAACGCCAGCTACGACAGCGCGCGCTACCGCGAGGCGCTGCTGGCGTCGGTGCGGCAGCCCGGGAAGGCGGGACGCACCAACGGTGATGCCATGGCGGCGCTCGCATCCGCCAGCCGCAAGCTCACCGCGGAGTACTACGTCCCGCACCTCTCGCACGCACAGATGGAACCGGTGGCGGCCATTGCGCGGGTGGAGAACGGCAAGGTGGAGGCGTGGGCCCCCACGCAGAGCCCGCAGGACGCGCGCAACACGCTGGCGCAGTTCCTCAAGGTGGACGCCGCCAGCGTCACCGTCCACGTCACGCTCCTGGGGGGCGCCTTCGGTCGCAAGAGCAAGCCCGACTTCATCTGCGAGGCGGCGTACCTCGCGCGTGAGGTAGGGGCACCGGTGCGTGTGCAGTGGACGCGCGAGGACGACCTGAGGAACTCGTACTACCACAGCGTGGCCGCGCACCGGCTGGAGGCGGCGCTCGACCCGTCGGGGAAGGTGACGGCCTGGCTGCACCGCTCGGCGTACCCGAGCATCAGCGCCACCTTCGCGCCTAACGTGCCAGGTCCCGGCCCCGACGAGCTCACCAACGGCGCCAGCGACGTCCCGTTCGACGTTCCCAACATGTCGGTCGAGGCGTGCCCCGCCGCCGCGCACGTGCGCATCGGCTGGTTCCGCAGCGTGAACGCCATCCACCACGGCTACGCCATCGGCTCGTTCGTGGACGAGCTGGCGCGCGCCGCCGGCAAGGACACCGGCGACTTCCTGCTGGAGCTCATCGGGAGCGACCGCGTGGTCGACCTCTCCAAGGGCGGGCTGGTGGCGCCCGCGAGCAACTACGGCGGCACCTGGATCGACCATCCGCTGGACACTGCGCGCGCCAAGCGCGTGTTGCGGCTGGCGATGGAACGCAGCGACTGGCGCGGGGCAAGGCTCCCGCGCGGGCGCGGGCGCGGCATCGCGGTCCACAAGTCGTTCCTGTCCTACGTGGCCATGGTGGTGGAGGTGGAGGTGCAGCCCGACGGCACCGTCCTGGTTCCCAGGGCAACGGTCGCCGTGGACGCCGGCTTCGTCGCCAACCCCGATCGTGCCAGGTCGCAGATGGAAGGCGCGGTGATCATGGCGATGAGCAATACGCTCTACTCCGAGGTCTCCTTCGCGCAGGGGAAGGTGGTGCAGTCGAACTATCGCGACTACCAGGTCACGCGCATGCGCGCCGCTCCCCGCTCGGTCGACGTCCACCTGGTGGAGAGCGAGGGGCTTCCGGGCGGGATCGGCGAGCCCGGCGTGCCACCAGCGATGGGAGCGATCGGGAACGCGATCTTCGACGCCACGGGGATTCGGGTGCGCACGCTGCCGGTAGGGCGGCAACTGGCGGGGTGGCAGACGCGCGTGACGAACGACTGACTGCGAGAAGACGAGAAGACGAGAAGACGAGAAGACGAGAAGACGAGAAGACGAGGGGACGGGGGGAGCGCCGGCGGGCTGCTTACAGTCCCACCAGCATTCCCCTTGCTTGCGAGGCTGCCGACTGCGCGCTGCCGATGTCGTAGCGCGCCGAGTCGGAGGAGCGGCGGGCGTCCGCCGCAAAGCCGCGCGCGTTCGCTGCCGCCTGATGACCCACGCTCACCTGCGTCCCCACGATCTCGTCCTGGGCGGCGGCAGCTGCAAGCGGCTCCACCACCGATTCACACGCCTCCAACGTGCGCCGCAACGCGACGAGCTGGTCGTCGGCCCGCTCGGCGTGCGGCTGCAAGTCCCGGTCACGCAGCAGTCGGCCGCGTTCATCGCTCCAGGCGCTCGCCGAGTCGTCAATGCGATCGCGAAGGAGCTGCGTGGAGTACGAGAGCTCACCCAACGCCTCGGCGCCGTCGGACAGGCGACGGCGGCAGTAGGTGATCGCGTCGCCAAGCATCGCCGTCACCCGCCCAGGCGCGTCACGCGGTCGAACTCCTGCAGGTCGTCGATGGCGCGGAGCGACGAGGTGCGCGACGCGTGGGCCGAGTCGCGCGCGTCGTCGCCCGCCCGCTCGGCGCTGGAGAGCTCGGCGACGGCCTGCTCGTTGCGCGTACGCGCCACAGCGCCCTGCTCCACCATGATCGCGATCGCGCTGTCGGCGCGGGCCGCGGCACGCTCGCCATCGCCGGCGTGCGAGCGGGCATCGGCCGCGTTGCGCAGGGCGTAGCGCGCCTTCTGCACGCCGGCGTCGGCGGTGGCGACCGCTCCCTGCGCGATGCCAACTGCCTGCTGGGCCGTTGCCAGGTTGCGGGTGCAGTAGTCACGGTGTTGCTGCGCGCGCTCTTCCTCCTGCCGGGCGGCGGCGAGCTGCCCGCGGGCGTGTGCGACCTTCCCCTCGGCGTGGCGCACTGCCTCGCGCGCGGCATTCACCGCGGCATCGGCGGCGGCCTGGGCGCGCTGTCGTTCGTTGGGATCCTGGTGACTGACCGATCGCGCCGCCGACTGCGCGCTGGCCAGCCGCTGCTCCGCGTAGGCCAGCGCCGCCAACGCCGACTGTTCCTCCCGCTGCCAGTGCTGTACCTGCTCGCGTGCGGCGGAGAGCCGCGACTCCGCCTCCGACAGTCGCGCGCGCCAGTGCCCCTCGGCCGCTTGTGCTTCTCCCAGGGCGCCGCTGGCATC
>CAZVDJ010000024.1:0-17864 GCA_964626245.1 uncultured Gemmatimonadaceae bacterium | reverse complement strand
ATGCCATCGTCGATGCGCCGGGCGAGGGGTGCTGCGGTGCGCTGCATGCGCACGCGGGTGACCTGGCCGCGGCGCGCGACCTCGCCAGGCGCAACATCGCCGCATTCGAGCGCTGCGGCGCGCAGTTCGTGGCGGTGAACGCCTCGGGGTGCGGCGCCATGATGAAGGAGTACGGGCACCTGCTGCAGGACGACCCTGCGTGGCGCGACCGGGCCGAGCGCCTCGCGTCGCGCGTGCGCGACGTGAGCGAGCTGCTGGCGGCCGCCGGTCCGCGTCCCGGCGGCCCGCTGCCGCTCACGGTCACGTACGACGCCCCCTGTCACCTGGTGCATGCACAGCGCGTGGTCGCGCCCCCGCTCGCGGTGCTGGCCGCGATACCGGGATTGCAGCTGGTGCCGCTGGCCGACGCGGAGCAGTGCTGTGGCAGCGCCGGGATCTACAACCTGGTGGAGCCGGAGACGTCAGACGCCGTCCTCGCGCCGAAGCTGGCGCGCATCGCCCAGACCGGGGCGGCATGGGTGGCGACGGGGAATCCGGGGTGCCTGATGCAGATTGGCGCCGGCCTGGTGCGCGCCGGCAGCGCGGTGCGCGTGGCACACCCCGTGGACTTGCTCGACGCGTCGTACGCGCGGCAGGATTCCTGACGACTGGTGGTGATGATGCGGCGAACGGTGGACGTGGTGCTGATGGAGTTCGATGGCGTGCTGGCCCAGACGGCGCTCGCGCGGCGCGACGCCCTGCGCGCGGTGCTGGCGGAGGATGGCCATTCGCTGTCGCTGGAGGCCTACCAGGAGAGCTGCGCCGGGCTCTCGACGGCTGACGCCGTGCGCGCCGCCCTCACGCGGCTGGAGGCCCCGACCGACGAGACCGGGCTGGAGCTGCTCGCCCTGCGGGTCGATCGCGCCTTCTCGGTCCACGTGGGCAAGGGAGTGGTCCTGGTCGACGGTGTCCCCGAGATGATCGAGCGGCTCGCGGCGCGGGCGCGCCTGGGGATCGTGACACGCGCCAGCCGGCGCGACGTGGAGCTGGTGCTCTCGATGGCGCAGCTGGACCACGCCTTTGCCTGCGTGATCGGCGCGGACGATGCCTATCCCGCCAAGCCCGATCCGTCGCCGTATCGCGCGGCGCTGCGCCGCATCGAGCGCACGCGGCCGGTTGCGCCTGACGGTATCGTGGTCGCGCTCGAGGACGCCCTCCCGGGCATTCGCGCCGCGCGCGCCGCGGGCTTTCGCTGCATCGCCGTGGGCGAACTGCCGGCGCACGTGGCCATGGAGGCCGACGCCATCGTCCCCGCCGTCACGGGGCTCGACATCTTCGCCGTGGGCCGGCTCGTGACGCACGAGGGGGAACGCTTCGCATGAATGCACCACCCGATGCCGGGGGCTCGCAGCTGCCCGACGCCGGCTCCTCGCCGGCGCCTGGTGCCGGCGGGCCGCCTGTCGCAACGCAGGCACCGCGCGCGGTACCGGAATCCTACGGCGACGTGGCGGGCGAGTATGGCGCGCTGCGCGACGTGCACCCGATGGGGACGACCGGCGGTGCCATCGTCGTCGATCGGTCCTCGCGCTTTCGATGTACCCTGAGCGGCCCGAAGGCGGCCGACGTGCTGACCGGCCTGGTGACCAACGACATCCTGGCCCTCGAGCCGGGATCGGGGTGCTACGCGGTCGCGCTCACGGCGAAGGGGAAGATCGTGGCCGACCTGCGCATCCTGGCCCGGGAGGGCGACCTCCTGGTGGACGTGGCACCGGGCGCCGCGGCGGGGTGGTGGGCGATGATCCGGAAGTACGTGAACCCGCGCTTGGCGCGGTACGCCGACACGAGCGCCGCCACCACCGAGGTCGGCGTGTTCGGGACCCGCGCCCACGCCGTGGTTGCCGCCGCGTTAGGCATCCGCTGGGAGGAGCTGCACCAGATGGCCCCATTCGCCCATCGCACGGTGGACGACGGAGGCGTCGCGGTGCTGGTGGCGCGCGTGCCCGACCTGGGCGTGCAGGGCTTCTCGCTCATTGCGCCGGCCGACCATCACGACCTCTTGTGGCGGCGCCTCCAGGAGGCGGGAGCACGACCGGCCGGGCGCGCCGCGGTCGAGATCGCGCGGATCGAGTCCGGGCGACCCGAGTTCGGCGTGGAGATGGACGACAGCACGCTCGCGCAGGAGGCGAACATGGACGCGCTGCACGCCATCTCCTACACGAAGGGCTGCTACACCGGCCAGGAGACGGTCGCGCGCGTGCACTTCAGGGGACACGTGAACCGCTACCTGCGCGGACTGCGATACGGGGACGAAGCGGCGGTCTCGCGCGGCGCCGAGGTCCTGGACGACGGCGGCAAGGTGGTTGGCGACGTGCGAAGCGCCGTCCGCTCTCCGCGGTTGGGGGGCATTGCCATCGCGATGCTTCGTCGCGAGGTGGCGGACGACCGCGAGGTGGTGCTGCGCTGGGATGGCGGCGAGGCGCGCGCCCGGGTGGTGCCGCTCCCGTTCCCGCTGGAGTGAGGCCGGCAAGACGAACGCGGGCGCGACCCCGAGAGGTCGCGCCCGCGTCGTTTGTTGCCGGACCGAGTTAGTGCTTGGTCGTGTCGGCGGCCGAGTCGTGCGACATGGCCGAGTCCATGGGCGCGGCAGCCGCGCTGTCAGCGGCCGGGGCCGGCGCCATGGCCGGGGCAGCGGAGTCAGCAGCCGGGGCGGCCTCCTCCTTGGCGCCGCAAGCGGCGAGGAACACGACGGCGGCGGCGAGAGCGAAACGCTTCATTGCAGATTCTCCAGGGGACGGGGGAAGGAAATGAGAATGGGGACAGCCGGACTGCTACAAGACCAACGCGCCCTTGGCCTCACCGGCCGCAGCACGCCGCGCTCTCGACTGCGCCAGACTGGGATACGATCGCTACGTCGTGCGCCTAGACGTTCGCGAAAGACCGGGATTCCCATGAACCTCGGCCCGTCTCCCAATGGCGGCTGGAATTTACGGTCACGGCTTGGGGAGTCAAGGGCGGCGGACGACCCAAGTGCTGTCGTGGCAACATCTTTCCGCCCAGAATCGGGACGCGCGAGGGGCTTCGTCACAATCTCGGCACATCGGAACGCGAATTCGGGTCTCCAATCCACCCATTCCGGTGTCACCCCACCTCCTCGCCGGCCTCGTTGCCCCCTGAAAGCCGGAGTCCGGTTCGCCCACGCTCTCGCCCCGCCCGGCTGGCCCTCGGCTCCCGCTCGACACCCCGCTCGGCACCCCGTTCTGCGCCCTGATCCCGCGACCGATACCCCGCCGCGGTTGCTCGTGCTAGACTCTCCCGACCGAGTCGTTCGCGCCGCGTCGTGGCCTGCCGCTCGGTCCATGGGTTCCTCCTGACCACCCGCCCCGCCGTGATCAGCGCCCCCGCCGCCCCGGAAGGAAGCCACGTCGTTCGCGGCGCGTGTCCGCACGACTGCCCCGACACCTGCGCCACCCTGGTGACGGTGAAGGATGGGCGCGCGACGCGCATCCAGGGCGATCCCGCTCACCCGTTCACGCAGGGCTTCCTCTGCGCCAAGGTGAACCGCTACCTGGAGCGCACGTATCACCGCGACCGGCTCACGCAGCCGCTGCGGCGTGTTGGGCGAAAGGGCGAAGGGCGATTCGAGCCGGTGTCGTGGGACGAGGCCCTCGACGACATCGCGCAGCGCCTTGGCGCGATCGCGCGATCCCCGCACGGGCCGCAAGCCATCCTCCCGTACTCGTACGCGGGAACGATGGGGCTCCTGCAGGGCTCGAGCATGGATCGGCGCTTCTTCCATGCGTTAGGCGCCTCGCGGCTGGACCGGACCATCTGCGCCACCGCCGGCAAGGTGGGGATGATGATGACGGTGGGGGCCAGCATCGGCGCCGACGGCGAGGCCATCCACTCGTGCGACCTGATCCTGCTGTGGGGGACCAACACCCTCACCTCGAATCCCCACCTCTGGCCGCACATCACGCGGGCGCGGGAACAGGGGGCGCACGTCATCGCCATCGACCCGCTGCGGACCCGTACGGCCGAGCAGTGCGACGAATGGCTCGCCATCCGGCCCGGGACCGACGCCGCGCTGGCGCTGGCGATCATGCACGTCCTCTTCCACGATGGACTGCAGGACGACGACTACCTGGCCCGGTACACCCTGGGGTCCCACGAGCTGCGCCAGCGCGCGCGGGAATGGAGCCCGGAGCGTGCGGCCCCCATCACCGGCCTCGAGGCGTCGACGATCTGGGCACTGGGACGCCGGTACGGGCGTGCGCGGTCCGCGTTCGTGCGCATCAACTACGGACTGCAGCGTCATGCAGGCGGCGGCATGGCCGTGCGCACCATCGCGTGCCTGCCGGCCATCACCGGCCACTGGCGCCACCCCGGGGGTGGCGTGCAGCTGTCGACCAGCGGCACCTTCCGCTTCAACTCGGCGGAGCTGGAACGTCCCGACCTCAATCCCGACGTCCGGACGATCAACATGATTCGCCTTGGCGAGGCGCTCACCGCGCCCGACGCCGGGGTGGGCGGCCCCCCGGTCAAGGCCCTCGTCGTCTACAACTCCAACCCGGCCGACGTGGCGCCGGACCGCAACACCGTACTGCGCGGCTTGGCGCGCGAGGACCTCTTTACCGTCGTCCTCGAGCACTTCCAGACCAACACCGCCGACTGGGCCGACTACCTCCTCCCCGCCACCACGCAGCTGGAACACTGGGACGTGCACCTGGCGTACGGGCACCTGTACGCCACGCTGAACCGGCCGGCCATCGCGCCGCTGGGCCAGGCGCGGCCGAACACCGAGGTGTTCCGCCAGCTGGGACGGCGCATGGGACTCGACTCGACCCTCTTTGCCGACGACGACGAGGCGCTGGTGCGCGTGGCGCTGGCCTCGTCACACGAGCGCATGGAGGGGGTCACATTCGAGACGTTGATGGAACGGGGATGGGTGCGACTCAACGTGCCGTCACCCTACACACCGTACGCAACCGGCGGGTTTCCCACGCCCAGCGGGAAGTGCGAGTTCCGCTCGGCGCGGCTCGAGGCGATGGGGCTCGACCCGCTTCCGACCTATACGCCGCCGTACGAGCTCCCCGAGACGGCGCCGGCGCTGGCCGCGCGCTATCCGCTCATCCTGATTTCGTCGCCGCGGCACTACTTCCTGAACACGACCTTCGTCAACATCGAGTCGCTGCGGAAGCAGGCCGAGCCCGAGTGCGTGATGCACCCGGCGGACGCCGAGCGCCGCGGGCTGGCGGGCGGGACGCGCGTGGTCATCCATAACGACCGCGGCCACTTCACGGCGGCGTTGCGCGTGACGGACGGCGTGCGCGAGGGGGTCGTGTGGGCCCCGTCCATCTGGTGGGGCAAGCTGGCCCCCGATGGACAGAATGCCAACGCCACCACGTCGCAGCGGGAGACCGACCTGGGGCATGGCCCCGTGTTCTACGACAACCTGGTGGAGGTGAGCGCCGCCGACTGAGAGAAGTCGCCGTGCGCCCGCGACGGGCGCCGCCACCGCACGCCAGACGTCACGCGCTACGCGCCGTGCGAGAACTTCCGCCGATCGCGCCGTGTTCACCGCTCGACCAGAACCTGGAGCATCCGTTGTCGCCTACCTCGCTTCCCTCCACCCTCGGCGCACTCAAGGCGCACCCGCTCGGCCAGCGCGACCGCGTCCTGCGTTCCGTGAAGGACGAGATGCGCGAGAACCTCATCGCCCGGCTGCGGCAGGGCGGCGCGCTCTTTCCCGGCGTCATCGGTTACGAGGAGACCGTGATGCCGCAGATCGTCAACGCGCTCCTCGCGCGGCACAACTTCATCCTCCTGGGGCTGCGCGGCCAGGCCAAGTCCCGCATCCTGCGCGCGCTCGTGACCCTGCTCGACGAGCGCATCCCGATCGTGGCGGGGAGCGAGGTGAACGACAATCCCTACGCCCCCATCTCCAAGTTCGCGCGGCAACGCCTGGAGGAGCTGGGTGACGAGACGCCGATTGCGTGGGTGGAGCGCGGCAATCGCTACGTGGAGAAGCTCGCCACGCCCGACGTGACCATCGCCGACATCATCGGCGACGTGGACCCCATCAAGGCCGCGCGCGGCGGGCACATCCTGTCCGACGAGCTGACGATCCACTACGGCATGCTGCCGCGCGCCAATCGCGGCCTGTTCGCCCTGAATGAGCTCCCGGACCTGGCCGGCAAGGTGCAGGTGGGGCTGTTCAACATCATGCAGGAAGGCGACGTCCAGATCAAAGGGTATCCGGTCCGGCTCCCCCTCGATGTCCTGCTCTGCTTCACCGCCAACCCCGAGGACTACACGGCGCGCGGCAAGATCATCACGCCGCTGAAGGACCGCATCGGGAGCGAGGTGATCACGCACTACCCGGAAACGGTGGAGCTGGGGATGCAGATCACCGCGCAGGAGGCCTGGACCGCACGGGACGGGCTGCCGGTTCGCATTCCCGACTTTGTCGCCGAGGTCATCGAGCGCATTGCATTCGAGGCACGCACCGACAAGCGCATCGACCGCCGCTCGGGGGTCTCGCAGCGCATGCCGATCTCGGTCATGGAGAGCGTGGTCTCCAATGCCGAGCGGCGCGCCCTGCGCGGCTCGGCCCAGGAGATCGTTCCGCGCATCTCCGACATCTACGCGGCCCTCCCGGCCATCACCGGCAAGATCGAACTGGAGTACGAGGGCGAACTGGTGGGGGCGGCGGCAATCGCGCGCGACCTGATCCGGCGTGCCGCCGACGCGACGTTCCGCGACCGGGCCGGGACCCCCAACCTGGACGACGTGATCCTCTGGTTCGAGGATGGCACCGCGTTGCAGGTGACGGATGACGTCGACGCCGACGTCATGGCCCGCGCCTTCGAGGCAGTGCCGGGCCTCACGACGCTGGTGCAGCGCGTGGGGCTGGCCATGCCGGGTGACGCCGCGGTGACCGGTGCCGCCTGCGAGTTGGTGCTGGAGTCGCTGGTGGCCCGGCGCAAGCTGTCGCGTTCGGATGCCGGCCTGTACGGACGCGCCGCGCAGGAGCGACGCTCTCGGGGCGGACAGCAGGACTTCGGGGGCGGCCTCTCGGCCTGACGATGCCCGCTCCACTTCGTCGCCCGCGGCGTGCTCCCGCCGCGCCGTCCACGCATCCCGTCGTACTGGTGCGCGCGGCCACCGCCGCCGACCTCGACGTGGTGCTGGCGTTGCGGCTGGCGCTCCTGCGTGAGGAGGCGCAGAGTCCGCTCTTCGCCCGACCGCGACGCGACGTGGCACGCCTGGCGCGCGACCTGTCGGCGCAGCAGCTCGCCTCGCCAACCGAAGTCACGCTGCTGGCCTGGATCGATGACCAGGCGGTCGGCCTGCTGCGCTGCACCGTCTCGCGCGGGACGCGCCTGGTCATCCCCAGTCGGTACGGCTTTCTCACCTCGGCCTTCGTGGTCCCCGAGCATCGCCAGCGCGGCGTACTGCGCGCCATGCTGCGCGTGGCCGAAGCGTGGTGCCGCGCACGGGGGCTGGGCGAGGTGCGGCTGCACTGCACCATCGAGAACGTGACCGGCCAGGCCGCGTGGGACAAGCTCGGCTACCGTGAGGCGGAGATCGTGCGGCGACGCGTGCTGGGCAAGGGGTAGCGGCGATGCCGGTCGTGACCGTCTCGCGGATGTTCGGCGCCGGAGGGAGCGAGGTGGCCGCCGGGGTCGCCACGCGCCTGGAGTGGGCGCTGCTGGACAACGCCTTCGTGGAACGGGTCGCCGTGGGGCTGCACACCACGCCGGCGCACGTGCAAGCCATCGAGGAGCGACGTCCCTCGCTCGCCGAGCGCATCGCCGACGCCTTTGCCTACAGTTCGCAGGAGATGCTCTCCGCGCCGTTGGGGGCGCCACTCCCTCCAACCGAGGAGCGCATCCTGGACGTGACACACCGCGTGATCGACGAAGCGGTCGCGCGCGGCCCCGTCGTCCTGGTGGGGCGTGGCGCGCAGGCCTGGCTGGCCAACCGGGACGATGCCGTGCACGTGCTGTGCGTGGCGCCGCGCGACACGTGCGTGGCCCGCGTCGTCGCGCGCGAGCGTGTCAGCGAACACGAGGCCGTCCGCCTGATCGATGACACCAACCGCCAGCGGCAGGAATACGTGCGCCGCAACTGGAACCGCGAGTGGCTGTCGCCCGCCAACTACCACCTGTGCCTCAACACCGGCTTCCTGGGCATTGGCGGAACGATCGACCTGATCGTCGAAGTCGTGCAGCGCCGACTGGCCGGCCGCGGCTAGCAACGCGCGTCAAGGGCGCGGGCGCGCGACGCCGCGCCGGCCCAGCGCCGCCCACGATTGACAGCCCGGCGGGCGACGGCAACTTCCCGCACCCTTCCCTCCCCGCGCCCCCTCCCGATGCGTCGCCCCTTCTCGCTGCTGGCGCTGTTCCTCCTCCTTGCAGGGGTGCCCGCCGGCGCGCAGTCCATTGCCCGTCGATCACCGGAACAGCGACAGGCACTTGCCAGGGTGGGAAGCGTGCGAATCGCCGAGCTTCCATGGACCGAGGCCGAGGCCTTGCTGGACACCGCGGCCATCGTCGTGATCCCCATCGGCGCCGAGGCCAAGGAGCACGGCCCGCACCTCCCCCTGAACAACGACTGGTTGCTGGCGGAGTACTACGCGCAACGCGTGGCCTCGGCCACGAGGGTGGTCCTGTACCCCACCGTCAACTATCACTTCTATCCATCGTTTGTGGAGTATCCGGGCTCCACGACGCTCTCGATCGAAACGGCGCGCGACGTGATCGTGGACATCGTCCGCAGCATCGCCCGCCACGGTCCGCGACGCTTCTACATCCTGAACACGGGCGTCTCCACGCTGCGGGCGCTGCAACCCGCGCGTGACTCGCTGACCGCCGACGGGTTGGTCGTGCGCTACACCGACATCCTGCAGGCCGGCCGTGCCTCCGAGGACCGCATCCGCCAGCAGGCCGGAGGAACGCACGCGGACGAAATGGAGACCTCGGCGATGCTCTACATGTTTCCCGAGGTCGTCGACATGTCCAAGGCCCCCGACGACTACCATCCGGGTACCGGCGGGCTGACGCGCGACTCCACGCGCGCGGTGCGCGAGGGAAAGACGTGGTCCCGCACCGGCACGTACGGCAACGCCACGCTCGCCACCCGCGCCAAGGGCGAGGCGATCATCGAGGCGTCGGTGCGGTTCATGGTGGCCGAAGTCGAGGCGCTGCGGCGGTTACCCATCCGGTAACCCGGTTCGCGCCGCTCGGCGCGCGGCGCCTCGCGACGGTCGCCTCGCGACGGTCGCCTCGCGCCGACTTCGCGGCCACCGAGCGAAACCTCGGGCGACCCCATCGGGATATTCCCTCTTGCCGCGCCGCGTACCGCGTGCAGCGTTGCGGAGTCGCCGCTGGCCGTCCCCATCCTCGCGCCGCCCGTGCCGGGCTCTCCACATGCGTCGTCTCGTATCGCGGCTCACCGCGCTGCTCGCGTACCTCGTCGTCGCCACGCAGGCGGCGGCGCAGCCGCCCCAGCAACCCCACACCCTGCAGCTGCGCGCGCGGCGCGACTCGCTGGAGGGTGAACTGCAACGCATCGCCGTCGTCGACCGCAAGGTGATGGTCGTGATGCGCGACGGCCTCAAGATGCAGGCCGACATCTATCGCCCGAAGGATGCCGGCGCGAAGGTCCCGGCGATCTTCGTGCGCACGCCCTACAACTTCAACTGGTGGGACGTGCGCCTGGGCGCCCCCGCCGAAATGACGCAGCAACTGGAAGCGGTGAAGCGCGGCTACGCGTACGTGGTGATGAACGAACGCGGGCACTTCTTCTCCGAGGGGAACTACGACATCCTGGGCCCGCCGCTGACCGATGGCTACGACGCCATCCAGTGGATCTCCACCCAGCCGTGGGCCAACGGCAAGGTGGGGCTCATCGGTTGCTCCAGCACCGCCGAGTGGCAGATGGCGGTGGCGGCGCAGGGACCGTCGGGGCTGGCGACGATCATCCCGCAGGGCTTCGGCGCCGGCGTGGGGCGCGTGGGTGGCTTCTACGAGCAGGGGAACTGGTATCGCGGCGGCGCGGTGCAGATGCTCTTCATCGCGTGGCTGTACGGCGAGCAGAACCAGGTGCGCCCGCTGCTCCCCCCCAACCTGACGCAGGAAGAGCGCATCCGCTTCTCCAGGTCATTCGACCTGGCCGCACAGCTGCCGCCGGTGGACTGGTCCAAGGCACTCCGCCACCTGCCCAGCATCGACATCCTCAAGGCCGTGGGCGGGCCGCGCGGGATCTACGCCGATTCGATGCCCGGTATTGCAACTGGCGGCGCCATGATGAAGCGCACGCCCAACGACCCGGCGTGGTACCGGGGCGGGCTCTTCCACGACGACATGGTGATCAACGTCCCGGGGCTCTGGTTCATGTCGTGGTACGACGTGTCGACGGCGCCCAACCTGGCGACGTACAACCACGTGCGCCGCACGGCACGCCCCGAGATCGCCAACCAGCAGTACGCCGTGATCGCCCCAACGCTGCACTGCGCCTACAAGCGCGCCACCGAGAACACCGTCGTGGGCGAGCGCAGCATGGGCGACGCGCGGCTGGACTACGACGCGCTCACCTTCGGCTGGTTCGACATCTTCCTCAAGGGCGAGCGGAGCCGACTGCTCGACACGCTCCCCAAGGTGCGCTACTTCACCATGGGGCTGAACCGCTGGCAATCGTCCGACAGCTGGCCGCCCCGCGGCGCCGAGACGCTCACCTACTACCTGGGGAGCGGCGGCAAGGCCAACAGCGCCAGGGGGGATGGCGTCCTGACCACGCGCCCGCCACGGGTCGACACCCCCGACGCGTTCACCTACGACCCGATGAACCCGGTGCCTTCCTACGGCGGGAACGTCTGCTGCACGGGGACCGCGGTGATCGGCGGATCGCTCGACCAGCAGAAGATGGAGGAGCGCGACGACATCCTGGTCTACACCTCCGAGCCGCTGAAGGAGGGAATGGAGGTGAGCGGACCGGTGGAGCTCACCCTGTATGTCTCGAGCGACGTGAAGGACACCGACTTCACCGTCAAGCTCGTCGATGTCTATCCCGACGGGCGCGCCTACAACCTGGACGAGACCATCCAGCGCGCGCGCTACCGGGACGGGTACGACAAGGTCGTCTGGATGGAGAAGGACAAGGTGTACAAGGTGGTGCTGGGGCCGATGACGACCTCGAACTACTTCGAGGCGGGACATCGCCTCCGCATCGAGGTCTCCAGCTCGAACTTCCCGCGCTTCGACCGCAACATGAACACCGGCGGGCGCAACTGGGACGAGGTGACCGGCGTGGTGGCACGCAACAAGGTGCACCACTCCACGAAGTACCCCACGGCACTCAGGGTCACGGTGGTGAAGCGCAACACCGCGTCCTGAGAACACCTCTCCACGCCGTCACGCGCGGTGCGACGCCCTGAGCTGCAGCGCTCTGCTAGAGCGCCTTCACTTCCGGATAGCGTCGCACCGCCCACCATCCGTAGGCGAGCATGAGGAGCGCCGCCCCGCCGATGGCCGCGTCCACACCCAGCACGCGCGCCACCGCCCCGGCGCCAAAGGCGCCCACCACCTGCGGCAGCCCCACCACGATGAGCGAGTAGATCGCCATCAGCCGCCCGCGGAACTCGTCGGGGACGATGGACTGCATGAGCGTGTTGGCCAGCGCATTGTTCACGATCATGACGAAGCCGACGGCGAGCAGCATGACGTAGGCGAGCAGCGGTGACCGCACGAAGGAGAGGGCCACGAGCAGCGCCCCGTAGGTGAAGGAGGTGCGCCAGAGCAGCTGTCCGCGTCCGCGCGGTGCCGAGGCGGCGAGGGCGAGCGCGCCAGCCAGGCCGCCGATGCCAACCGCTGAGAGCATTACGCCGTATCCGCCCGCGCCCAGTCCCAGGAGGTCGCGCGCCATCACCGGCATGAGCGCGAGGTATGGAATCCCCAGGATCGAATAGACGGTGATGAGCTCGATGAGGCCGCGCACCGTGCGATCGCCCCGCACGTAGCGCAGCCCCGCACGAATCCCGTCGAGCGGCGACCCTTCCACGCGCGGCGGCTCGCGCGGCGGGAGCGTGATGCGCGCCAGCCCGATGAGCACGGTGAGGTAGCTGAGCGCATTGACGCCGAAGCACCACGCCAGGCCGAACTTGGCGATGATGGCCGCGGCGATCGCCGGCCCGAAGATGCGCGCCAGGTTGAAGCCCGAGGAGTTGAGGGCGATGGCGTCACGCAGGTCGTCGCGCCCCACCAGGTCGATCATCAGCGACTGGCGCGCCGGGATCTCCACGCTCCCGATCACGCCGCCAATGATCGCCAGCACGAGCAGGCCGGGGATGTTGATGCGGCCCGACCAGGTGAAGTACCAGAGCAGTCCGGCCTCGATGAGCAGGAGCGCCTGCGCGATCTTGACCAGGCGCAGCTTGTCGCTCCGGTCCACGATGGCGCCCGCGTACAGCGAGAAGACGAGGATGGGGAACGACCCGGCCGCGGCGACGAGCCCGACGATGAAGGCACTGTCCGAGAGTTGCAGCGCCAGCCATCCCTGGGCCATCGACTGCATCCACGTCCCGATGAGGGAGAGCGTCTGGCCGACCCAGAACCGGCGGAAGTTCGCGTGGGTGAGGAGGACCCGGAACGGGTTGCGCGATGGGCGAGGCGTCGGCACGCCCCAAAGCTAGCGGGAACCGGAAGGTGCCGGGCCGTGCGGCGTGAGCGGGGGGGGGGGGCGACGGGGATCGACCGCCGGACGCACGGTGTTGTACTGTACGGTGCGGGGCAGCCGGCCCCGCCTTCGCCGCGCGAGGGGGAGATGCGCTTCCACACGTACACCAAGTTCTCGCCCGAGGCGGCCGATGCCGTCGACCTCGAGTCGCTGCTGGAGCAGCTGTCGGACTTCCTGCTGCAGTCGGGGTTCGCCGGCGGCCAGCAGTACCACCCCTTCTGGGGCGAGACCGGCGATGACGCCGACCGGTCGCTGGACGCCCTCAAGCAGGCGATCCTGCAGGCACTCATCGACAGCGGCCAGTTCACGCCGGAGATGCTGCGCGCGCTGCGCGGCGACGACGACGAGGACGCGCAGGCGTCGCTGGCCCAGCTGCTGGACGAGATCGTGAAGCGCTTGATCGCGCAGGGCTACCTGAACGTCGATGCGCCGCCCGAGCTTCCCGACTCCCACGCCGCGGTGGAAGGGCCCGGCGGGCTGGCGCGCGCCGCGTCGCGCGACGTGAACTTCCGCCTGACGGACAAGGGGATCGACTTCCTGGGCTACAAGAGCCTGCGCAACATCCTCGGGTCGTTAGGCAAGTCGTCGCTCGGAAGCCACGACACCCCCTTCCTGGCCACGGGCATCGAGGCCGATGCGTCCAGCCGTCCCTACGAGTTCGGCGACACGCTCAACCTCGACGTGAACGAGACGCTCAAGCGCGCGCTGGCGCGCACCGGGACGCTCGAGGTGCCGCTCGACATCGACTATCCCGACCTCATGGTGCGACAGGCCGAGTTTCGGTCATCGTGCGCGACCGTGCTGATGCTCGACTGCTCGCACTCGATGATCCTCTACGGCGAGGACCGCTTCACCCCGGCCAAGAAGGTCGCGCTCGCCCTCACGCACCTGATCCGCACGCAGTTCCCCGGCGACACGATCCGCGTCGTCCTCTTCCACGATTCCGCGGAGGAGATCCCGATCGCCACGCTCGCACACGCCCAGGTTGGGCCCTACCACACCAACACGGCCGAGGGGCTCAAGCTCGCGCGCCGCATCCTGATGGCGCAAAAGAAGGACATGCGGCAGATCGTGATGATCACCGACGGCAAGCCCAGCGCCCTGACCATGCCGAACGGGGCCGTCTACAAGAACTCGATGGGGCTCGACGCCTACGTGATCCAGGAGACGATTCGCGAGGTGGCGGATTGCCGCCGTTCCGGGATCATGATCAACACCTTCATGCTCGCCCGCGACCGCGCCCTGGTGGAGTTCGTGAAGCACGTCTCCTCCATCTGCCGCGGCAAGGCGTACTTCACCAACACGATGACGCTGGGGCAGTACATCCTCATGGACTTCTTGCGGAAGAAGACGCGGAAGGTGTCGTGAGGGCAGAAGACGAGACGACGAGAAGACGAGGGGGGCTCAACTTCCGGCGGGGGTGGGCCGAGACTCCCTCTTGCGCAACCGGACGAGCCTGGATAGACTCGTCGGCACAATCGAAGCTCGTGGCGATTTAGGCAACTTGCGGCCACGTAAAACATCCAGCTAAACAGCCATTCGTCCCGCGGCTGTCGCTGTCGGGGCGTTTTTGTTGTCCCGGTCAGGCGGACGCGGCGAATGGGGGAGAAGCTCGCATGGCAACACCCACCCTGCGCCTGGGCCTCATCGGCCACGGCACCGTCGGCAGCGCCTTTACCAAGGCGATCCGTCTCTCCGAAGAGCTCGTGCGTTCGCGCCTCGATGTCCAACTCGAGCTCGCGCAGGTCGCCGTACGCTCCCCCGATCGTCACGCGCTCGTCCTGCCAGGCGTGCGCGTGCACGACGATCCCGACGCCCTGGTACACGACCCCAGCCTCGACCTGGTGGTCGAGGCGAGCGGCGCGCCGGAAGCCGCCGACTGGATTGCGCGCAGCCTGGCGCGCGGCGTTCCCGTCGTGACCGCCAACAAACTCGCGCTTGCTACCAGCCACGAGCTGCTCACGCTCCTGGCCGAGCGGCATCCGCTGCTGCACTGCGAGGCCGCGGTGGCCGCTGCGCTCCCGATCGTGCGCGCGTTGCGCGACTCGTTCGAGGGCGAGGAGATCGACGAGGTGCGCGCGGTGCTCAACGCCACCTCGACGTACGTCCTGGACTCCATCGCGCGCGGCGACACCTTCCAGCGGGCACTGGAGCGCGCGCAGGCGTGCGGGTATGCCGAAGCCGATGCGAGCGACGACCTGAGCGGTCGCGACGCTGCCGCCAAGCTCGCGCTGCTCGCGACCATCATCTGGCGCCGGCCGTTCGAGCTGCGCGCGGTCAGGCACCGCGGGATCGACGGCGGCATCGCTGAACGTGTGGTGGCCGCCAAGCGGCGTCACTCGCTCGTGCGCCTCGTGGCCACCGCGCACGACGCCGGGAAGGGTCCCAGGCTGAGCGTGGAGCCGACCGTGCTGGCCGGCGACGATCCGCTCGCGCGCACCGAAGGCATCACCAGCGCGGTGGTGCTCCGCGGCACGCTCGCCGGGCCGCTCACCTGGTACGGCGCGGGCGCGGGCGGGACCCACACCGCCTCTGCCCTGCTGAATGACGTGCTGGCCGCGGTGCGCGTGCTGCAGCGTGAGACGGTTGCCGGGAGGATCGCCGCATGACCGCCACCCTTCCCCCCGAGTCGACGGTGAGCACGCGGGTCGACGCGCGCGCCTCGAGCCGGAGCGTCACCACGAGCGCGCGTACGCCGCTCGCGCCCCACGCGCTCACGTGCGCCGCGTGCGCGCATGCCGTGGAGGCGTCGCCGCAGGCCATCTGTCCCGAATGCCTTGGCCCGCTGGAGCCGGTGTACGACCCAAACCGACGGCTGCCGACACGCGACGAAATCGCCGGGCGCCCACGCTCGCTCTGGCGCTATCGCGAGTGGCTCCCGTTCGGCGGCGATCCGGTGCACGCGCTGGATGTCGGATGGACGCCGCTGGTCGAGGCTCCGGTCCTGGCCGCACGACTCGGCGTCTCGCGCCTGTGGCTCAAGCTGGACGCGCACTCCTTCCCCTCGCTCTCGTTCAAGGACCGCGTCGTCACGGCAGCGATCAATGCCGCCGAGGCATTCGGCCTCGACGTGATCGGTTGCGCGTCCACCGGCAACCTGGCGAATGCAGTCGCCGCCGCCGCGGCACGCGCGGGCAAGCCCGCGTGGATCTTCGTGCCGCATGACCTGGAACTGTCCAAGCTCATCGCGACGACGGTCTTCGGGCCGCGACTGGTGCGGGTGAAGGGGACGTACGACGACGTGAACCGCCTCTGTGCTCAGGTCGCCGACCGCTTCGGGTGGGGAATCGTCAACGTGAACCTGCGCGCCTACTACGGCGAGGGAAGCAAGACGATGGCGTTCGAGATCGCCGAACAACTCGGCTGGCGGCTCCCGACGGCTGTGGTCGCGCCGATGGCCGGCGGCTCGCTCGTCACGAAGCTGCGCAAGGGCTTTTCCGAGGCACGCGACGCCGGGCTGGTGAGTGGCGAGCTGCCGCGACAGTACGGCGCTCAGGCCGAGGGATGCGCGCCCATCGTGCGCCTGGCCGACCGCGGCGACGACGTCCTGGTCCCCGAGATTCCGTCGACGATCGCCCGGTCGCTCGCGATCGGAAATCCGGCCGACGGCCTCTTCGCCAGCCGCATCCTGCGCGCGAGTGGTGGCGCTGGGCAGGCGGTGACCGACGCCGAGCTCGTGGCTGCCATCCGGCTGCTGGCCGAGACGACCGGGGTTTTTGCCGAAACAGCCGGTGGCGTAACGCTCGCCGCAACGCTCAGGCTCGCCGAGCGCGGCCTGCTGCGGCCAACGGACGAGGTCGTGGTCTGCCTCACCGGCCATGGCCTGAAGACGGTGGACGCGGTGAGCGACACCCTGCTCTCCGCTCCGACGATCGCCCCCAAGATCCGCGAAGTCGCCGCCCTCGTGAGTTCCGCCGCCGCCTAGCCAGACCCTCGTCCTCTCGTCTTCTCGTCTTCGGCTCCTCCCATGCCCGTCACCATCCATCTCCCCTCCGTCCTCGCCGCCCAGATCGGTGGCACCCGCGCCGTGGACACGGCCGGCAGCACCGTCGGCAGCGCGCTTGACGAGCTGGTCACGCGCTACCCGCAGCTTGGCCCGCGCTTGCGCGATGACAGTGGCGCGCCGTATCCCTTCGTGACGATCTACCTCAACGACGAGGATGTGCGCCTCGCCGGCGGCTTCGACGCAACGGTGCAGGATGGCGACGAAGTGACCATCGTCCCCGCCGTCGCCGGAGGCTGATCCATGTCCACCCTTCTCGAGGCCGTGCCGTTGGCCGATCCCGCGACGCTCCCCGAACTCACGCGCGACGAACTCGCGCGCTACTCCCGCCACCTGCTGCTCCCCGAGGTGGGGGTGGACGGACAACGCCGGCTCAAGGCGGCGCGCGTCCTCCTGGTGGGAGCCGGCGGGCTGGGCTCGCCGGCAGCGCTGTACCTGGCGGCGGCCGGCGTGGGGACGTTAGGCATCGTCGACTTCGACACCGTCGACCTCACCAACCTGCACCGCCAGCTGCTGCACGGCACCAGTGACGTCGGGCGCCCCAAGCTCCAGTCGGCCATCGACCGGCTGCGCGAGGTGAATCCGCACGTGACGGTGGAGCCGCACGAGCTGCGTCTCTCGTCGGCCAACGCGCTGGACCTGTTCCGGCAGTACGACCTGGTGGTCGACGGGACGGACAACTTCCAGACGCGCTACCTGGTGAACGACGCATGCGTCCTGACGGGGCGACCGAACGTGTACGGCTCGATCTTCCGGTTCGACGGCCAGGTGTCGGTCTTCTGCACCGAGGAGGGACCGTGCTACCGCTGCCTCTATCGCGAACCGCCGCCGGCCGGGTTGGTGCCGAGCTGCGCGGAAGGAGGCGTGCTGGGCATCCTTCCGGGCATCGTCGGCATCCTGCAGGCAACGGAAGCGATCAAGCTGATCCTCGGGATCGGGGAGCCGCTCATCGGTCGGCTGAACCTGGTGGATGCGCTGGGCGCGCGGCAGCGGACGGTGAAGGTCCGGAAGGACCCGGCGTGCCCGGCGTGCGGCACCCGCGAGCTGCAATCGCTCATCGACTACGACGCCTTCTGCGGGATCGGGGCGGCGCCGGTGGAGGCTCCCATTCCGGAGATCACGCCGCGCGAGCTGGCCGAGCGCCTGT
>CAZVDJ010000023.1:0-18178 GCA_964626245.1 uncultured Gemmatimonadaceae bacterium | reverse complement strand
CTGGGCGCGCGCGTGGCCACGCGGCCGCTGGACATCCTGGTGGTCGACGACGAGGCGGTGATCCGCGAGCTGCTGTCGCGCTACTTCACCACCCGCGGCCACGCCGTCGTCGCGGCGGTGAACGGGGAACACGCCTTGCGCCTGGCGGAATCGGGGACGTTCGACGTGATCATCTCCGACCTGCGGATGCCGGGGATGGACGGCCGCGCGCTCATCCGGCGGCTGCGCGAGCTGCCGTCCTGCGCCAACACGCGCTTCGTCCTCTCCACCGGCGACACCGCCGCCGCCCCCACCGGCGCCGACGAGGCGCTGGCCGACGTGGCCGTCGTCAACAAGCCGTATGACGTCGACGCCCTCGTCGACCTGGTCGAGGGACGATGAGCCACGCGGCCGCCGCCCGTCACCTGCACCCCCCGCACCCCCTGTCACGCGCATGAGCATCGCCGACCTGCGGCGCGAGTACACCCTCGCCTCGCTCGACCTTCCCGACGTCGCCACCGACCCGATCGAGCAGTTCCGCCGCTGGTTCGAGGAGGCGCGCCGCGCCGAGCTCCTGGAAGTGAATGCGATGACGCTCGCCACGTGCACGCGGGACGGCGATCCGTCGGCCCGCATCGTGCTCCTCAAGGAGGTGACGGCGAGCGGTTTCGTCTTCTTCACCGACTACCGCTCGCACAAGGGGAACGACCTGGCCGACAACCCCCGCGCCGCCCTGGTCTTTTTCTGGAAGGAGATCGAGCGGCAGGTGCGCGTCGCCGGCACGGTGCATCGCCTGGACCCGGCCGAGTCGGCCGCCTACTTCTCCAGCCGGCCGTTAGGCAGCCGCATCGGCGCCTGGGCTTCCGTCCAGAGCGCGGTGATTCCCGGGCGCGACTGGCTGGAGGCAGAGGTGGCGCGCGTGGCCGCCGCCTATCCCGATGGCGACGTCCCGCTCCCGCCGCACTGGGGCGGCTATCGCGTCGTGCCGCACACGCTGGAGTTCTGGCAGGGACGCGAGAGCCGGCTGCACGACCGCGTGCGCTATCGCGACGGCGACGACGGATGGGTCATCGAGCGGCTGTCGCCGTAGTAGCGACCCGCGGCGTGCCAGCGCGCGCACCGCATCGGGCGGCCGTTCGGCCTACCGCGTGCGCGCCTCCGCGGCGACTTCCTCCCGCAGCTTCACGTAGCTCTCGTAGCGCGAGAGCGAGACGCGACCGGCCGCGAGCGCCTCGCGCACGGCACAGTCGGGCTCGGCCAGGTGCCGGCAGTCGGCAAAGCGGCACTGCTCGCGCGCATTGCCAAACTCTGGGAAGCAGCGATCGAGCTCCTGCGCCGAGAGCCCCCACAACCCCACCTCGCGCAGCCCGGGCGTGTCGACGACGTAACCGCCGTCGGGGAGCGGGTGCATGAGCGCCCCCACCGTGGTGTGCCGCCCCTTGTTGACCGACTCGCTGATGGCCCCCACGCGAAGCTCCAGCCCGGGGTAGAGCGCGTTGAGCAGCGACGACTTGCCCACCCCCGACGGCCCGCTGAGCGCCGACACGCGCCCCTGCAGCGCGTCGTGCAGCGCCTCGAGCCCCTCGCCCGTCGCGGTCGAGGTGAAGTGCAGCGGATACCCGAGGGCACGATAGGGCGCAAAGCGGGCCTCTGCGCCGCCGGGGGCGGCGAGGTCGACCTTGTTGATCACGATGCGCGCCGCCACGTCGTTGGCCTCGGCGATGACGAGGAAGCGATCCAGCATCTTCTCGTTTGGCTCCGGCTTGGCCATCGCAAAGACCACGACCACCTGGTCCACGTTGGCCACGACGATGCGCTCGCCGTACGCCCCGCCGGGGGCACGACGCGCCAACCGCGACCGGCGAGGCCGGATCGCCGTGATCGCCCACGAGTCGGTGGACGCCTCGCGCTCCAGCTCCACCTCGTCGCCCACCGCCAGCTTGACCTGGGCGGCGTGCTTCACGCGACCGCGCAGCGCTGCGATGCAGGTGGCGCCGTCGTCGCGCCGTACCGACCATTGTCCGCCGGTGCCTTGCAGCACCACGCCACGCACCGCGGGGATGTCCGGGATCGCGTCACCTCTGCCCGGCTCGGTCACGCGCCGTCCTCATCGCGCATCACGTCCCACCAGCGTCGGCCGGCCACGGGGCGGCCGGGGTCCGAGTCGCCGTCGTTGCGCCGATGCTCCTCGAGGAGGCGTGCCTCCAGCTCGGCGCGCACCTCGGCGAGCGACCAGCGCCCCAGCGACTCGCGCGCGGCATCGGGAGTGGCGCCAAACGCCAGGTAGCCGCTCTCCATGTGTCCCTCCACCCCCTGCGCGCCGATGCGCCGCCAGCGCAGGAAGAGGAAGTAGGCCCCGAACGGGTGCTCGCCCTCGCCGGTGGCATCGGCCTCGATGGCCACCGAGTACGAGAAGCCGTCGGACCCCTCGAACGCCGCCGGGCGCGCGTGCACCTGCATGTACCCGCCAATGGTGTTGGCGTCACCGCGCGAGTGGTCGGCCGGGAGCCACTGTCCGGCCATACCTAACGACTCGGCGCGAACCGTTCCTTCACGATGTTCCCGGTCATGAAGGCAAGGTTGGCGGGGCGCTCGGCCAGGCGGCGCATGAGGTAGGGGTACCACTGGGTGCCGTACGGCACGTAGACGCGCATGCGCCAGCCGTCGCGGCGCAGCCGGTCCTGCAGGTCGCGCCGCACGCCATAGAGCATCTGGAACTCGAAGCGGTCGCTGGCGATCCCCTGCGCCCGGGCGTGACGAATGGCCTCGTTGATGATCGCCTCGTCGTGCGTGGCCAGTCCGGGGTAGTTGCCGTCGGACATCAGGCGCTTCATGCAGGCGATGTACGTCGCGTCCACCTCGCCCTTGTCGGGAAAGGCGACGGTTGGTGGTTCCTTGTAGGCCCCCTTGCACAGCCGCACGCGACACTTGATGTCCACCGCGTTGGCCACGTCGGCCGGTGTGCGGCGCAGGTAGCTCTGCAGGACGATCCCGACCTCGCCGGGGAAGCGCGGGTAGAGGTGTTCCTCGAAGAGCTGCAGCGTGCGCTCCGTGTAGGCGCTTCCCTCCATGTCCAGCCGCACGAAGGAGCCGTGCTGCCGCGCGCGTTCCAGCACGCGCGTGATGTTCTCGATGCAGAGGGAGTCGGAGATGTCCTGTCCCATCGCCGTGAGCTTGACCGACACGTTGGAGTCGAGCCGCTCGGCGGCGATGCGGTCGAGCAGCTCCACGTAGTGATCGGCGGTGGCGCGCGCCTCCTCGGCGTTGGTGACGCTCTCGCCCAGCAGGTCGAGCGTTGCCGTGATCTGCCGGGCGTTGAGGGCGCGCACGGCGCGCACCGCATCATCGATGGTCTCGCCGGCGACGAACCGCGCGGCGAAGCGCCGGGCCAGTGCGTTCTTGCGGACGAAACGGAAGAGCCCTTGCCGGTGGGAGAGCCAGAGAATGGTCTGTCGGAGCATCACGCGGGAAATCGTGCCGGGAGGTGGCGCCAGGCGAGTCGTGGCGCGACGAGTGTACCCTCCGCGGGCGGGCGGAATATACCCACCTGTCAGGGGGTGGAGCCGGTCGCGATGCGCACGGCGCGCGCCTCCGGGCGACGCGCGAGCCGGATCACGGCGGGGACCGAGCCGGGGGCGGTGGATCGCCCGCCCACGTCCCATGCCATCACGCCGTCGTCGCTCTCGGGCTCCAGCAGGTACATCGCCACCACGCCGAGTGCCTGCCCGGCAGGGACGAGCCGCGTGCCCGGGGGGAGTCGCACGGAGCCGTCACCGCGCCAGCTCCCCACCACGCGCGTCTCGCGCCTCCCCTGGAAGGGGCGGGGCGCAACGACGAGGGAATCGGCCACGAACTGCGGCCCGGCGTCACCGCGCCACTCCTCCGTTAGGCTGTCCACGGCCAGTCCGTGCGCGGCCAGCAGGCGCAGCGCCGCCGTGTCCTCGCGGGCGACGGCGTAGCCCCACGGCACCGGGCGCGACAGCGTCGGCTCGAACCGGTCGTGGATGGGGATGGACGCCACGCGGAAGTCGCCGGTGCGGCGCGCCCCGCGCCGGACGCCGGGCTCGCGCTGCACCGTGTCGCTGGTCGCTTCCAGACGTTCCCAGCGCACCTCGCCCACCACCGGACGGGTCGTGAGGCGCGCGCGCACCGGGACGCCCGCATGGCCGGCCGAGGGCGGCCACGCGGCCACCGATGCCGACGCCTGTTGCACCTGTCGGCGCACCGACGGGGCGCGCTCGGCGACGAGCGAGAGGAGTTCGCGCACGAAGGCGGTCGTGGCCCGCACGCGCACGTCGAACGGGTCGTGGGAGTAGGCCTCACTGAGGATGGAGATGCCGCCACGCAGCGCGAAGTAGTTGGTCCCGAAGCGTGGCCGGTGGTCGTAGGTCATCCAGGCGCGCGGCGGGGAACCGATCCCCTCGTCCCCGGCAAAGTTGCCGTAGGGAAAGGTCTCCACGCGGTGGCGCAGTCGCACGCGTCGCTCGATCTCGGGCAGGAGCGTGTCGCGTGCGAAGGCCGCGCCGAAGGTCGCCCCCGGCAGCTCACCGGCGGGGTTGAGCGAGGGCGCGTAGGTGAGGTTGTAGCCGTGGTACGACCCATTGGTGGTGTGCAGGTCGACAAAGACGTGCGGGCGCCAGCGCGCGAACATCCGCAGCGATGCCGCCGTCTCGGGCGCGTCCACCTTCATGTAGTCGCGATTGAGGTCGAGGCCCCGCGCGTTGGGGCGTTGGCCCACGCGTTCGGGCCCCTGCTGCGAGGGGCGGTTGCGCGCCTGCGCGTCGAATCGCTCGTTGCCATCCCCGTTGTAGATGGGGACGGCGATGAGCACGATCGAGTCGAGCGCGTTGGCGCGCCCCTCGGTCGAGAGGTCACGAAGGATCGCCTGAACCGATTCCTTTCCCTCCACCTCGCCGGCGTGGATGTTCCCCTGCACGTAGACGATGGGGCGTCCCAGCGCGTGCGCCTCGTCAGGCGTGCGCACCAGCGGGCGCGAGGCGATGACGTACGGAATGTCGCGCCCCTCGGAGGTGCTTCCCGCCGACCCGATCACGACCGGGGCCCCCGCGCCCCGCAGCGCCGCCAGGAAGGCAACCACGTCGGCATGCGTCGACGTCTCCCGATAGTCGGACCGCTCGGCGCGCGTGCGGGGGAGGCGTTCCGCGGCGATGCCCGTGGTCGCCGCCGCGGGGGAGCTGCCCCCGCCGGACGATGCGACACCGGGAGCGCATGCGTGCGAGAGCACGACGGCAAGCGTCGCGAGACTCGCGGTTGCCCCGCGGCGCGAGCGAGGAGCGGCCGGCGCGGTGCCTTCGACCGGAAGGTCGGACTCATTGACGCGACCGGAGGGGGGAAGCTGCAAGGGGAGCAGCGGACGCGACCGATGCGACGGATGCGCGGCGCGAGATGGGCGCGGACGGTGCGAAGCGACGAAGCGGGTCATGCGGCGGGACCGAACGTGCGGGAGCGATGGACGCGGGTGCCGGAGTGGAACGCGCGAAATGCACCATCACGCAATGCAATGGTACGTGTGAAACGGCGCGGCGTTGTATCGTGGATTTCGGGGGGGGCCCCCACGTGCGGCAGCCGCCGCTCACCCCCCGCGCCTCAAGCGAAGGGCCCGCCCCCACGCCTCGCGGTACAGCCCCGCGTACGCAAACGGCCGAGCGTCCGGCCCCACGCCCACCTGCGGCTCATAGTGGGTGCGCACCTCATCCAGGCTGCGAATGGCCCGCGCCAGGGTGCGCTCCACCCCGTCCAGCACGAACTCGCGCGTCCCCTCGCGATACGTGACCCATGCATGCCGCCCCTGTGGCGCGTCGGGAATGCGTCGCATCCCCACCACGAACGCGGTCTCCACCCCCGCTTCCAGGAGCTTGCGCCACGCCCAGAGCGAGAAGTCCTCGCAGTCGCCCGCGCGCACCAGCTCGAAGGTGACGGGATGCAGCCAGTGATCGGTCTCATCGTGCAGGTGCACGTCCTCCGCGTAGCGGCATCCCTGCAGCCACTCGGCGATCGCCTGCGGGGTGGGAGCATGCACGCGACTCGCACGCGACAGGTAGCCGGGAAAGTCGCCCGCCCCGGGTCCAAAGGCGCGCAGCGGCGGCGCCACCTCCAGTCGCTGCCACGGATCGCGCCGCCCCAGTGCGATGCGGCGCTCATGCGCCAGCCCCGACGCCTCGTACAGCCACCCCGCCAGGTCGCGCAGCCCCATGATGCCGTCAGCGCACGATGATGAGCCCCACGTCGCCGGTGAACTCGTCCTTCACGCGCGCCAGGTTCACCGGCACGTCGAGTTCCTCGCGGTTGAGGCGCAGGTTGAGGCGGTGCACCCCCGGCGACACGTGATAGTAGCCACGCCACTCGCCGTTTGGCTGCCGGATGAGCGGGACCGGGATCCACTCGGTGAAGTCGGCCATCAGCTCCACGCGCGCGATGCCCGGCGCCCAGACGCGCACCTCGCGCAGCGACGCGGAGTCGAGCGAGGGGCCGATGACGAGGGCGAGACGCTCGGTGATGGGGAGCTCCGGGCGCTCCGGCGGCGGGGGAGGGACCGGGCGTGGCGGACGCCGCAGGGCGCGCCACCCGCCCGGCGGGAGGCGAAAGGCGAGCGCCGCGTAGCGCCCGCCCGGGAGCCCCTGGATGAGGTCGACCGGGTACTTGCCGACGCTCGCGGTCGCCAGCGTTCCCCACCGCAGGGGCCACGTGGCGGTGAGTGCCCCCCACCCCACCGTCCCGCGCAGCGCCTCGCCCACGCGCACCCCCGCCAGCGCGTCGAAGGTCACGCGCCCCGACGTCCAGGAGACCACCGCCTCGTTGTCACCCAGCACGTCGCCGTATTGCAGCTGCATGGGCGTGGCGGTGAAGGAGACCACGGCCCCCCCGACACGCGCCCACCCGCCGGCATCGGCCATCACCGTCGTGCGCCAGGCGAAGCCGTCGAAGGTACGGGTGAGCGCCGCCCCCCCGCGCACGGCGTAGTCGTCGGCCAGCAGGTGCAACCGCGCCTGCCCCAGCAGCTGCAGCGTGGGCATGAATCCCTGCTGCGCCGTGCTGGTGGTGTTGAGCGACAGCTCACCGCGCACGGCGCGGAAGAAGGGACGAAGCGTCCGGCTGGCGGGGATGGGCGCCGAGAAACGCGAGCCGGTGATCCCTCCCTGCATGGACCAGCGCCCGTCGTTGAAGAGCGAGAGCAGCCCGGTGGCGAAGAGCGAGCCCGAGGGCCGCTCCAGTGCGACGGTCTCGGTGAGCGTCAGCGCGCCTAACGTCAGCCCGTTGTCGTACTCGACGGTGGCAAAGCCCACGTCACGCGTGCGCAGCGGCGCCTGCGCCTCGAGCCGTGGCGCCGGGAGCACGAGCGGGCACCACCAGAGGCGCCACGAGAGACACCACGAGAGGCACCAGCAGCGGCGGCGCCACAGGTCCCAAAGCAGTCGCGCGGCGGGGCAAGGCGCCCCGCCGCGCACGAAAGGTCGCGGAATACGTCGTCGGGTTGGTTACGGGCGCTTTTTCGGCTTCCCGCGCGGTGCCGCCGGCGCGTCGCCGGCACCGGAGACGTTGTTCGCCCCCTGCACGGCCCCGACCGCCGTCGGGTTCAGCGCTGGATCACCGGCGCGGGTGGTACCGCGCACCGAAGGTAACGCCGACCCCGGACCCCCGCTATTGCCGCTCCCGCCCGCCTGCGCGATCTGTTGCACCAGCCCCTGCCCGCGCAGCGTCGCCGCGGTCCCGGCCGACATCCCGCCGGCGATGTCACGTTCCACATCCTGCCGCAGCTTGGCGAACTGGTCGTCGCTCGCCGAAGCGAGCACGAGGTTCACGATCACCGGCGAGATGGTGTCGGCCGGGACGCCGCGGTTCACGAGGTAGTTCATGATGTCGAGCGCCATGGCGTAGCGCACGCCGCTCCTGGTGGTGCGCAGCCGCTCGAGCTCCTGCACGCGCACCCCGTTGCGCAGCGCATGTGCCCCCGCGACGACTTCCGCGTCGGGCGACCCCGGCCCCAGCGCCTGGCGCGCCCGCTTGAGGTCGTCGGCCCACCCCTTCACCACGGAGACGATCATCCGCCCGCTGGCCCGCTTGCTCGCCCCCTCCAGCGCCCGATCGACCAGGGGCTCGGTGGGAACGCCCGCCTTGCGCGCCCCCTCGATGATCTCGTCCACCTGCTCCCGCGTCTGCGGGTCCAGGCGGTTCGTTAGGCGCGGATCGGTGGCCTGCGCGGCAAAGGCGTTCATCGCCAGCGCGCCCACGAGCATGAGGGAGAGTCGGACCGGGCGCATGCGTCAGTCCCTCCGCTCCACCGTCACGACCGAATTGGCCGAGCCGAAGTCGCTCGACGTCTGCGGCCGGGTGGGATCGGTCAGGCGCTTGCCGTCCACGTCGAACTGATACTCGTAGCGCCCGGGCTTGAGCGGGATGGTGACCATCCAGGCGCCATCATCCGAGGCACGCTGCATGGGAATGCGCGTGGCATCCCAGTCGCTGAAGTCGCCCACCAGCGAAACCGTCGCTGCGGTGGGCGCGATGAAGAGGAACTGCTGCAGGACGGGCGCGTCGGCATCGGGCGCCACATCGGCAACCGGCTGCAACGTCATCCCCGTATCGCCCTGCGCCGCGGCCACGGTCGCCTCGGGGGCACTGCCTGACGAGAGGGCGCCCATCGCGATCACGCCGGCCAGCGCCGCCGCTGCCGCCAGCCCGGCCACCTGCGTCACCGAGAAGGAGACGGTCCGGCGGTACCACGGACGCGCCGCCGGCAGCGCCGCCACGCGGCGGGCCGGCATCGGAATGACCGCCGGGTCGAGCGCGGCCATCACGCGCTCGTCGAAGCGCGCGTCGAGGTGCACCGGTTGCTTCAGCTCCCGGGCAATCTCGGCAATGAACGGGTCGAAGTCGTCGTCGTGTGCCATCACCGTTGGACCTCCTGCAGCAGCGCCCGCAGGCGCTCGCAGGCTCGCTTGACTCGCATCTTGAGGGCCGAAACGCCGACCCCCGTGAGCTCCGCCATCTCCTCGTATCCCAGCTCCTCCACGTGCTTGAGGAGGAACGCTTCCCGCTGGTCTTCCTCGAGCATCAGGAGGGCACGCTGGATCTCCTCGCGCCACGCCGTCTGCTCTTCGGGGTGATCCTCAGAAGCATCGAGCAACGCCACGTCGTCACGAACGAACGTGCGCTCCCGCCGCCCCCGCCGAGTTCCCGCCGTGCGACACCGATTTGCCAGGATCCGAAAGAGCCACGAGCCGAACCTCGCCGGGTCATCGCACCTGGCCAACGACCGGTAGGCCCGAAGGAAGGCATCCTGCAGCGCCTCCTCCGCATCCTCCCGATTCCCGAGCATCCGCGTGGCGTACCGCGCGAACTGGACCCGGTAGCGCGCCACGAGCGTCGCGTAGGCGGCGGAATCACCCGCCAGCACCTTCGCCACGACCTCGGCGTCGCCGTCGTCGTTCTGCAATGGAAGACCCTGCGAAATCGCCATCGGTCAATATCCGGTCACAACTCGCCGGCCTCTACCTTCCAACTCATTGATTGGCAACGAGTTGAGGATCATGGCCGCCGGCCGGCCCCGCTCCGGTCCCACCCGCCATCCGCCCGGTCGGCGTGCGCGAGTTCGGGTGGGGCACCCCCCCGCAGACAATCTGGCAGGGTCGCCCCCCGACGGCGAGGACCCCGGAACGGACGATGGTCCGGCACCTTCCGGAGCGTGACGCAGGTCGTTAGGCGCGTGTGTCGTCCGTCACGTCTCCACGGATCAGGCCGGGTGGAACCGGTCGCCCCGGCGCGCCATGCGCACCAGGGTCTCCGCCGGCGCAAATCGGCCGTTAAATCGGGAATTCAGCTCTTCGAGCTGGTCCACCACGGTCGCGGCGCCCACGGCATCAATGTAACGGAAGGGACCGCCGCGGAATGGCGGGAAGCCGATGCCGAAGACGGCGCCGATGTCGCCGTCGCGCGGCGAGCGGATGATCCCGTCCTCCAGGCAGCGCACCGCTTCGTTCACCATCGGAAGGACGCAGCGCTGGTGCACCTCCTCGACCGCGATGGCCACGCGCTGCCCGCTGCCCGGGGCCAGCGCGTAGACGGAGTCGTCGACGCCACCGCGCTTGCCGTCGGCATCGTAGCTGTAGAACCCCTTGCGCCCCTTGCGACCCAGGCGGCCCGACTCCACCACGCGCCGCAGCGTGCTGGACGGCGCCATGCGATCGCCGAACGCCTCCACGAAGATCGCCCCCGACTTGCCGGCGATGTCGAGCCCCACTTCGTCGAGCAGGGTCAGCGGCCCCACGGGGAAGCCGAAGTCGAGCAACGCCTGGTCCACGGCATCGATCGCGGCCCCGCCGTCCACCAGCCGTCCCGCTTCATTCAGGTAGGGGGAGAGGATGCGGTTGACGTAGAAGCCGGGCGCGTCCTGCACCACGATCACCGTCTTGCCGATCGCCTTGCCGTACGCCACGGCCGTGGCGGTGACCTCGGGTGCCGTCTGCGGGGTCACGATGACCTCCAGCAACGGCATCTTGTGCACCGGGGAGAAGAAGTGCATCCCCAGCACGCGCTCCGGCCGCGACGAGGACTCGGCGATGCGGCCGATGGGGATGGTGCTGGTGTTCGAGGCGAAGATCGCGTGTGGTGGCGTGACCGCCTCCACCTCGCGCAGCACCGTGCGCTTCACGTGCAGGTCCTCGAAGACGGCCTCGATGACCAGGTCCACGTTGCCGAAACCGGAGTAGTCCACCGTTCCCCCCGCCAGCAGCAACTGGTCCTCCATCTGCTGCCGGGTGATGCGGCGCCTGGTCACCGACTCCTTCAGCACCTCGCGGATGGACGCCAGCCCCTTCCCGACGCGTGCCAGGTCGGCGTCCTTCAGCCGCACCATCGTCCCCTGCTGCACGGCGATGGTGGCGATGCCGGCGCCCATGAAGCCGGCCCCCAGGATGCCCAGCTTGCGCACCGGGCGCGCCGAGACCTGCGCGTCCCCAACCCCGCTGTCCTTCTTGAGGGCGGTGCTGGCGAAGAAGATCCCGACCAGCTGGCGGGAAACGTCGGTCACGGCCATCTCGCCGAAGAGGCGCGCCTCCTCGCGATAGCCCTTCTCCCGGTCCTGCAGCCCGGCCGCAACGGCGTCGAGTGCCGCCAGCGGTGCCGGGTAGTGCCCGCGCGTCTTCTTGAGCACCTGTTCGCGCGCCTGACGCAGCACGAGCGAACGCCCCACCGGGTTGTCCTCCAACAGGAGTGTGCGCGCATCGTGCTTGCGCGCGGCCGGGTTACGCGCGCGCGTCCCCGCCGCGATCTCGCGCGCGCGCTGCAGCGCGATGTCGCGCAGGATGGCCGGATGCACCAGCTCGTGGACCAGCCCCATCTGCGCCGCCTTGCGCGCGCGGATGTTCTTGCCCGTGAGGATCATGTCCAGCGCCGCCTGCAATCCCACCACCTGCGGCAGGCGCTGCGTCCCGCCAGCCCCCGGAAAGATCCCCAGCTGCACCTCGGGGAGGGCGAGCACGGTCCTGGGGTGGTCGGAGGCGATGCGATAGGCGCACGCCAGCGCCGCCTCGAGCCCGCCCCCCAGGCAGGCGCCGTGGATCGCCGCGACGACCGGGACACGCAGCGTCTCCAGTGCCTCCAGCATCGCGTGCCCCTCGCGCGACGCCGCCTCGAACTGCGCCGCCGAGGTCCATGTGACAAACTCCTCGATGTCGGCGCCGGCGATGAAGGTGTCGGCCTTGCCGGAGATGAGCACCGCCCCCACGATCGACGCATCGGTCCGCAGCCGATCGAAGAGCGCCAGGAACTCGTCCTTCACCGCCCGCGAGATCTTGTTGACCGGCTCCCCGGGGAGATCGAAGGTGATCACCCCGATCCCGTCATCGACTGCCAGTGTCAGCGCCGTCATCTCTCGTCTTCTCGTCTTCTGCCGTTCATCTACTGCCGTTCCACGACCATCGCGAAGCCCAACCCGCCAGCCGCACAGACCGTCATGAGGCCGAACTGCCCGCCGCGCCGTGCCAGCTCATGCACCAGCGTGGTGGTGATGCGGGCCCCGGTGGCGCCGAACGGGTGCCCGATGGCAATGGACCCGCCCATCACGTTCAGCCGGTCGGGATCGACCTCGCCCACCGGCTCGCGCCACCCGGCCCGCTCCGCCCAGGCGCGCGACGCCAGCCCCTTGAGGTTGCACAGCACCTGCGCGGCGAACGCCTCGTGCATCTCGACCAGGTCGATATCGCGCAGCGTAAGTCCCGCACGCTTGAGCGCCCGCGGTGCCGCCAGGACCGGTGCCATCAGGAGCTGGTCGGCCGGGTCCACCGCCGCGTAGGCGTACGAGCGGATGAAGCCTAACGGCTCATATCCCAGGGCCCGCGCGTGCTCCTCGCTCATCAGCAGCACCGCCGCGGCGCCGTCCGTCAGCGGCGACGCGTTCCCCGCCGTCACGCTGCCGTAGCGCTTGTCGAAGACGGGCCGAAGCGCGGCCAGCGCCTCGGCCGACGAATCCTCGCGGATCCCGTTGTCGCTGGCGAGCGCCGTCTCGTAGCGCGGCGGCACGAACACCGGTGCGATCTCCCGCGTCAGGCGGCCATCGCGCGTCCCCTCGGCGGCCCGCAGGTGGGAGCGCAGCGCCAGGGCATCCTGGTCGGCGCGGGCAATGCCATTGATCTTCGCCATCTTCTCCGCGCTCTGTCCCATGGTCTCGCCGGTGCTGGGCTCGGCGATGGCCGGCGTCACCGGGATCAGGTCCCTGGGGCGAATGCGCGCGAGTGATTGCACCCGTCCGCCCAGCGACTTGGCGCGCGACGCGGCGACCAGCGCATCGGAGAAGCCGCGCGAGTGCAGGATCGGGACGGTCGACAGCGACTCGGCGCCGCCCGCAACCACGACGTCGGCGTGGCCTAACGCGATCTGGTCGGCGCCGTCGGTGATCGCCTGGTTGGCGCTGGCACAGGCGCGGCTCACCGACCAGGCGTCCACGCCGCGCGGCAGGTGCGGGATGAGCGAGACCTCGCGCGCGATGTTGGGCGCCAGCACGTTCGGCACCACCGTCCCGTACACGACGGCGTCGACCAGGTCGCCGTTCAGCGCGGTGCGCTGCAGCAACTCCGCGACGCACAGTCGCCCGAGGTCGATGGCCGAGAGCGACTTGAACGCCGTCCCCGACCGGGCGAAGGGGGTGCGGACGCCGGCCACGATGGCGACACGACGAAGCATGGGGGTCGGGAGACGGGGAACGGGAGACGGGCGACGGGAGCGGCGTTGGGGAATATGCCGGGGGGCGGCGCCCCGCGCAGGAGTACCGGGGATCCAGCGTGCGCACGCCGACGACAGCAGGCGGTGGGGGGCGCGCGTTGTTGTGGCGTCGCCGGCCGCGCGCCATCATCCGGCGGCGGACCTCTCCGAATCCCATTCCCCCTGATACGCCGCAATGCGCCCTGTCCTCCTTCGACTTCCCGGTCACGTGCGACGTGCCGCCGTCCTCGCCTCACTCGCCGCCGGTGCCGCGCTCCTGCCCGCGCAGGAGCGTCCCCCCGCCGAGCGCACCGCGCCACCCGCGGGGGGGAGCGCCGGACGGAATGCGCCCGACCCGGCATCGGTGCGGATCATTCCCGACACGGCGATCACGACGACGCAGTCGGTGACCATCAAGGGGCGGCCGGTTCCCTATCGCGTGACGGTGGGCACGCAGCCGGTGTGGGACGACAGGAATGCCCCGGTGGCCTCACTCTTCTATACGTACTACGAGCGCAGCGACGTCACCGACCGCGCCGCGCGCCCGCTGGTGATCTCGTTCAACGGCGGCCCGGGGTCGGCGTCGGTGTGGATGCACATCGCCTACACGGGGCCCAAGCAGCTGCGCATCGACGACGAGGGGTACCCGTTGCAGCCGTACGGCGTGCAGGACAACCCCAACTCCATCCTGGACGTCGCCGACATTGTCTACATCGACCCGGTGAACACCGGCTTCTCGCGCATCCTGGGCGACGCGCGCCGGGAGCAGTTCTTCGGCGTGAACGAGGACATCACCTACCTGGCGCGCTGGCTGGATGCCTGGGTCACGCGCCACGGACGCTGGCCCAGCGCCAAGTACCTCATCGGCGAGAGCTACGGGACGACGCGCGTGTCGGGGCTGGTGCAGCGGCTGCAGGGGTCGCACTGGATGTTCTTCAACGGGGTGATCCTCGTCTCGCCCACCGGCCTTGGTGTGGAGCGCGACGGCCCGGTCTCGAGCGCGTTGCGGCTGCCGTACTTCACCGCCACGGCGTGGTACCACAAGGCGCTCGCCGCCGACCTGCAGGGGCGCGACCTGGAGCAGCTCCTGCCCGAGGTGGAGGCCTTCACCATCGACCGGCTCCTCCCCGGACTGGCCCGCGGCGGCTCGCTGCCCGAGACGCAGCGCGCGGAGCTGGCGCGCCAGTTCGCGCGCTACAGCGGACTCTCGGAAAAGGTCGTGCGCGAACACGCCATGGCGGTGCCCACCCAGTACTTCTGGAAGGAACTGCTGCGCGAGCGCGGCGTGACGGTGGGGCGCCTGGACTCGCGCTACCAGGGGCTGGACCGCACCGACGCCGGCGCGGCCCCGGACTTCGACCCGGCGCTGACCGCGTGGAACCACGCCTTTGCCCCGGCCATCAACCACTACCTGCGCGACGTCCTGAAGTTCAGGACCGACCTGCAATACTGGCTCTTTGGCCCGGTGAACCCGTGGAACCGCACGGGCGACCAGACCGGTGAGGCGCTGCGGCGCGCCATGGCGGAGAACCCGTACTTGCACCTGATGGTGCAGTCGGGCTACTACGATGGCGGGACCGACTACTTCAACGCCAAGTATTCGATGTGGAACCTGGACCCGGCGGGGCGCCTGCAGGACCGCATGACGTGGAAGGGATACCGGTCGGGGCACATGATGTACCTGCGGCGCGACGACCTGGCCACCTCCAACGAGGACATCCGCCAGTTCATCGCCCGCACCACGCCGAGGCCGGGCCAGCCGGCCCGACGTTAGGCACGCCCGCATGATCCCCGCACCCCCGGGCGAGGGGTGGCGCGACCGCGCCTTCGCCGCGCTCGGGGGAGCACCGTTCGACGTCCTGGTCATCGGCGGGGGGATCGTGGGGTGCGGCGTGGCCCGCGACGCCGCGATGCGCGGGTTGCGCGTGGCGCTGGTGGAGCAGGACGACTTTGCCAGCGGCACCTCGTCGCGTTCCTCGCGCCTGGTGCACGGCGGGGTGCGCTACCTGGAGCACGGGCACCTGCACCTGGTGTTCGAGTCCAGCCGCGAGCGCCGCCGCCTGTTGCGGCTGGCGCCGCACCTGGTGCGTCCGCTGGCCTTCACCTGGCCGGTGTACGCCGGGGCGCGCGTGACGCAGTGGAAGCTCCTCGCCGGGCTCACGCTCTATGACGCGCTGGCGCTCTTCCGCAACGTGGGCAACCACCGGCGCCTGACGCCGGAGGGGGTGGTGGCGCGGGAGCCGATGCTCACCACCGTTGGCCTGGCAGGTGGCGCCACCTATTGGGACGCCTCGACCAACGATACGCGGCTCACCCTGGCCAACGCGTTAGGCGCGCGCCGGGCAGGGGCCACGGTGCTCAACCACGCGCGCGTGACGTCGCTGGTGGTGGAGGCCGGGCGCGCCGCCGGCGCGGTGGTGCGCGACACGGAGTCGGCGCGCGAGGTGACGGTGCGGGCCCGCGTGGTGGTGAGCGCGGTGGGACCATGGACCAATGCGCTCCTGCCGCTCGAGGGCGCGGGCGAACTCCCGGCGGTGCTCGGGTCGGCCGGGGTGCACATCGCCGTCCCGCGCGACCGCGTGGGCAACCGCGACGCCATCACCCTGGTGGCCCCGCAGGACGGGCGCGTGATGTTCGTGTTGCCGGCGGGGACGCACGCGATCATCGGCACCACCGAGACGACGGCGACGCGGGGGCCCGACGACGTGCGCGCCTCGCGCCAGGACGTGCGCTACCTGCTGGAGGCGTGCAACGCCTCCTTTCCGGCCGCTGCCCTGCGCGACGAGGACGTGGTGGCCGCCTGGTCCGGCATTCGCCCGTTGGCCGCCACGCTCGCCGAGGGCGACGCCGGGAGCGCCTCGCGCGAGCACACCGTGGCCGAGGGGCCGATGGGCGTGCTCTGGGTGACGGGGGGAAAGCTCACGACGTACCGGGCCATGGCCGAGGACGTGGTGGACCGCGCCTGCATCGCGTTAGGCGAGCGGGAGCGCAGCGGTCGCTCCCATCGCGAGGTGCTCCTTCCCGGCGGGGCGATGACGTCGCTCGCGGCGACGGAAGGGGAGGTGCGCGCGGCCGTTGGCGACGCGGAGGTGGCCCGCCACCTGGCCGGGGCGTACGGCAGCGACTGGCGCGACGCGTGGCGACCGGTGCGCGACATCCCCGCGCTGGCGGAGCGCCTCGATCCCGCGCTGCCGTACACCGGTGCCGATGCGGTGCACGCGGTGGAGCGCGAGATGGCCGTGACCCTGGCCGACATCCTGGTGCGCCGCACGCACGTCGCCTTCGAGACGCGCGACCAGGGACAGGCTGCCGCACGACGAGTGGCGGCGGTCGTGGCGCCACGTCTCGGCTGGGACGCCGCACGGGTGAAGGAAGAGCTGCAACGCTACGAACGCGACGCCGCACGCATCTTCCGGGTGGAGTGAGGCGACCGACGTCGGACCGACGTCGTGCAATCGCAGGCCACCCCGTGCAACGGGATGATGCCGCCGCTCGATCGGCCGCTCGCGATCGTTCCGCATGCGAAGCCCCCCTTCCCCTTGCGCCCTCGGCCGAGCCGAGCAGATGATATGGCCATGCCCATCGCGCTGGACCGGTACTACACCCGGGAGGAGGTGCTGGCACTCCCCGACGACGGGAACCGATACGAGCTCGTGCACGGGGAGCTGCTCGTGAGCCCGTCACCGGAGCGGCTGCACCAGCGCGTGGTGGGAAACCTCTATGCCGCGATACGCGAATACGTGCGCCAGCACGCACTCGGCGAGGTCCTGATGGCTCCCGCCGACATCTCGTTCGGTGGCCTCAACGACGCGCTGGTTCAACCGGATGTCTTCGTCGTCGGCCCTGAGTATCGGGGCGCGCAGGAGTGGGACGTGATCCGGCGTCTCGCCCTCGTGGCCGAGGTGATGAGTCCGTCCACGGCGCGCTTCGATCGCTTCACCAAGCGCCGCCTGTACCAGGAAATGCGCGTGCCGGTCTACTGGATCATCGACACGCTGGAGGGGCGCGCGGAAGTGTGGACGCCCGAGGCCGCCGTGCCGGTGCTCGAGACGAATCGCCTCACGTGGCACCCCGAGGGCGCGCCCTCGCCGCTGGTGGTGGCGCTGTCGGAGCTGGTGCGGGATTAGCGATCGGGCGCGGGCGTATGCCCGCGACGATAGTCGAGTGACAGGCCGGAACAAGAAGTCGCGGAGCCCCGCGAAGAGCCCCGCGACCACACCCTGCGACGACGCCGGTGCGACGACGCGATGCTAGTGACTCTTCAGCCGCGCCCGCACGGCACCGACAAAGCGCGCGGCGTCGGCCGGATGGAACTGCTCCAGGAGCGGCACGTCGTCGCTCTTGAAGTGCTGGAAGTTCCAGGTGGGCTTTTCGTGAAAGTCGAAGCGGATCTCCCCGTGCTCGTACGAGACGTCGCGCAGCGACGAGACGTGGAAGCCGCGCGCGTTGTCGAAGACCTCGCTCATCGTCGCGGCCACCGTCTTCTGCACGACGCCCTGCACCAGCTCACCAATCGCTGAGCGATCCTTGCCAGCCTGCTCGGCGGCCTTGCGCTCGCTCTTTGCCGCCATCTCGGCGCGCACGTGCTCGCGAATGGAGTCGGAGAAGGCGACGACCACCGAGTCGTGGCGCAGCGACATCACGAAGGCGCCGTTGGTCGTGAGCATCGAGACGCTGCCGCCCGGCCCTTCGGCGAAGGTCGGCTTGGCGTCGGCGGCATCGCCGCGCCGTCCAGTGACGCGGAAGTTGAGCCCCGACTTTTCGTCGGCGCTGGCAGCGGCCGCCGACGAGGCGGCCCCCACTCCTTCCGCGACTCCCTCGGCCACCCCCTCTGCGATGCGGCGGGACGACGATTCGGAGCAGGCGAGCAGCCCCAACAGGCTGACCGCCGTCACGATGCGCTGCGTGAACATGAGAGACCCTCCGGGTGTGGCAAGTCGAGCAGGAATGTGGCCTACCCTACGCGGCGCGGGGCCCCCCGGGT
>CAZVDJ010000022.1:12458-18268 GCA_964626245.1 uncultured Gemmatimonadaceae bacterium | reverse complement strand
CTCCCACCACCCTCACCACCCCCAACCCCGCGGCTGCGTCAGAGCTCCTGGCGCAGCCGCGCCCCACGTCGCTGCTCGTCTACCTCGCCGTTGCCCACCCGGGCGCCTTCCTGCGCCGCGACCACCTCGTCACCCTCTTCTGGCCGGAGTCGGGCCAGGAGCAGGCGCGCACCAACCTGCGCAAGCTCCTGCACGTCATTCGTCGCACACTCGGTGACGACAGCATCGAGACGCGCGGCGATGAGGACGTGCGACTCGCCCCCGGGCTCGTCAGCTGCGACCTGCACGAGTTCGAACAGGACTACGAGGCGCGCCGCTTTGCGCGCGCCATCGAGCGACTGGGCAAGACGCAGCAGGCCGACTGGATTGCGGTCACCGGTGCACCCGCGCTCGAGGACTGGGCAAGCGCCACCCGCATGCGCGTGGCCGACATGGCGTCCGCAGCCGCGTGGACGCTCGCCCAACTCTCGGAATCGGGCGATGACCTCACCGAGGCCGGCCGCTGGGCGCGCCGGGCCGCCGAGTTCGCACCCGAGGACGAGCGCCGCCTCCGGCGCGTGATGGAACTGCTCGAGCGCATCGGCGAAACGGCGGGCGCCCTTCGCCTCTACGAACGCTTCGAACGGCGGCTGGCGCGCGAGTTCGACGCCACGCCAGCGACCGAGACCCGCGCACTGGCGGCACGACTCGCCGGACGATAGCGGCAGCGGTACTCCGCGCGATTCACCGCGCGGTCCACGGCACGATCCTTCGCGCAGCCCACAGCGCCGCATCCTGAGCGGCGACGCGGACGGAACGCTCACGAAACGACGCCACCCGCGTGCACGAACGATCGGGCCACGGGGCACCGCGATCCTTTGCTCGCGGTGCACCGTCGCTCGCGCCCGACGCCGCACCTTCCAGCACGGCGCGAAGCCGCACGTGGAGTCCGGTCATGTCACGCCATGCCATTTCCCGCCGGTTTGGTGTCGCCCTTCTACCCATCCTGTTCGTCGCTGCCTGCCGCCCCGACCCGGTCAGCCCGAACCAGAACAACGGCGGTCAACCGCCCCCTCCCGTAACCCCCCGCGTCACCACGATCACCCTCGCCCCCGCGTCGACGAACATCCGCGTCGGCGAGAGCACGACGCTCAGCGCCGAGGTCCGCGACCAGAACGGCGCCCTCATGTCCGGGCAGTCGCCCACATGGACGAGCGGCTCCACCTCCATCGCCACCGTCAGCGGCAACGGGGCCACCGCCACCGTCACCGCCGTATCGGCTGGCAACGCGATGATCCTGGCATCGCTGGGCGGCGTCACCGGCAGCGCCACGGTGAACGTGGCCGCTCCCGTCGTCGTCACGCCGGTGGCCGTCGTACGCTGTGCTCCCTCGACGGTCACGCTCGCGCTCGGACAGACCGTCGCGCTGCAAGCCACGGCCTTCGACGCGGCAGGGAACATCCTCAGCGGACGTGTCGCCAGCTGGGCATCGTCGAACGCCGGGATCATCTCGGTGAACGGCAACGGCGTCGCCACCGCGGTCTCCCCTGGGGTGGCGACGGTGACCGTCACCGTCGAGGGGCGCGCGGGAAGTTGCCTCATCACCGTCCCGGCACCGGTCAGCCAGGTGACGCTGGTGACGACCAATCAGCTCATCGCCACCGTGCAGCTGTCGGTGAACGGCCAGGTCATCGGCACCGTCCCCCCGCAATCCACGCGGCAAGGGACGTTCACCTCCACCCCGACCATGGAGGTCACCTTCGAGGTCATCGAGCCGCGCCTCGGGACCCGGGTGCTCGGGGATCGCATGAGCGGCCGCTGGACGCTCACCGCTCCGGTCGGGACGGTGAACCTGACCATCGACAACGTCATCGGCGACCAGTGGTTCTTCGCCCCGCTCGTCACGAACCTCACCGGGACGTCGCTCCTGATGGCGGTGAACTACGGGCTGCAGTCCGAGAACCGCTGTGCCTGCGTGGTCCCGGTTGGCGGCCAGCGCGTCTTCCTCGGCTACTACCGGCTGTACTCCAACTCGGTACTGCATGCCTTCCGGGATGGCTCCAACTACTCGGGTCCGTTCCGCTTCTTCTTCGGCTTCGGCACTGCCGTCCCCCGAGGCTCTGGCGTGCGCGAGTTCACCTACTCGGTCTTCCCGTGATTCCCCTTCGTCCCCTGGACACGACAATGACGTACCACATGGACGCTCGGCATGCGCGCTGCCTGGTGGTGGCCTCGCGGCAGTCTCGCGCTGCCCTGCACACGATGCTCGCGGCCTTCCTGGTGCTGGCTGGAGGAACAGCGAGGGCCGTACACGCGCAGGTGAGCGAGGCGCTCACCGCCACGCGCGTGAACGACTTCATCCTGATCAAGCGCGGCGCCAACGGTGCGCTGCGGGCCGCGACGGTGCTCGACCCCGGGCTCGCCCTGTCACATCCGCTGGCCGAGAACGCGCTCTATTCGGTCTCGGGAGGCAAGGGGGCGAACATCCTGCTCGACTACCTCAATCCGCTGCGATTCAGCTGGACCTATGACCACAAGGCACAGCCCGAGCCCCTGGCCGCGATCGTCGAGAAGTTTCTCGGGTCGGCCGACCAGCTGCTGGCGCTCGTGAACGCGAAGGGAACGGCCGCGGAAGGAGGGACGGCCGCTGCCACCACCGCCGCGCCGCCGCCGCCCGGCGGCAAGGCGCCCGCCGGTGAGAAGGCGGCACCGCCAGCTGCCACCAGGGGCGACTCCGCCTCGGTGCGCAGCTACGGTGACATCGCCCTCAACGAGTGGGCGCTCTGGATGGCAAGCCGAAGCGCCTGCATGTCGCGCCAGCAGTCGTCGCGCGACCAGCTGCAGCGCATTGCCCCGCGGCTCGACGCCCTGGTCTACGCCGCCACGCGCGACTCGAGCCGAGCCGCGATCACCACCGCCGCGGACTTTCGTGGCGCGTTGCTCGCAGCCATCGATGTGCTGCAGCGCGCCTCCTCCATGAACGAACTGCGCCAGGCCCTCACCACCGCCGACGGCGGCGCGGGCCGGATGGCGCGGGCCAACGGAGCGCTGCGGGAGATGATCACCGCCATCCGGACGGCAGCGAACGCCGTGCACGACTCGCTCGAGGCGACGACGGACTGCATGAACCTCACGGCCTACACGCGCGGTGTCATGGCCGGCGTGGCCGAACGCGCCGAGCGCGTCGCCAGCGCCCGCGAAGGACTGGTATCGCAATTCCGCGAGATGCACGCGGGCATCAAGCGGCAGGTGGAGACTGCCGCGTCGCACCACGATGTCTTCCTCCTGGGCGACGTGCACCCGACCTCCAGGGAGCGCGCGCACGTGACCGTGACGATCACCGAGCGCCAGATCAGCACCGGCGACGACCGGCTCGAGGTCAAGTCGCTCGGCACGATCACCGGCAGTCTCCAGGTGATGGAGCACCAGTCCGTAGTGACCGAACTGAGCGTCGGGATCGCATACTCGGCCGTCGCCTACCCGAAGTTCCGCACCAACCAGGTGGGGAGCGAGCACTTCGTCGCCGACGCCGGCGTCGATCGGCCGCGCATGGTCGCCGCCAGCATGCTCAACCTGATCCCCAATACGGGGTGGAGTGGCTTCACGCGCCTCGTGGGTCAGGTGGGCATTGGCGCCACCACGGAGTCGCCACTCGTGCTCGTGGGCGGCGGGCTTCGCCTTTCGCACGACCGCAACCTTACCCTTTCCTTCGGCGCCGCCTTCCCCTTCCAGAAGCGGCTCAAGTCGCTCAAGGTCGGCGACAAGGTGGCCGGAGATGCAGCCCTGGAGCAGGACGTCGAGCGGGCGCTGGCACGGCGTCCCGCGTTCTACCTCGGGATTCAGCGCTAGCTGGTGGCGTGGGGCGTGCGCCTGGCGTTCGCCCCACGCATCACCGGCTACTTCACCTTGCCAAACCGAATCGCGCGGCTGCGCTCATCGACATCCACCACGAAGCCGTCCACGCGCCCGCGTGCATCGCGCGTGAACGTGACCCCGCGCAGGAAGTACAGCGTCGTCCCGAACTCTTCTCCCCAACGACGCACCAGCGCCAGCGTGCCGTGACGGCGATGGCTGATGGTGAGCACGTTCTCGCGCACGGCGACGCGGTACGTCGTCTGCAACTCCTCACTGGTGTAGTCGCCGGCATACTCGGCAATGGGCCGCGCGACCGGCTCGGTCCCCGCCATCCGCGGCGCCGGCCGCCCGCGATAGACCAGGTGCGTGACCCGGCCGTCGCCGCCGCGCTCGAACGTCATCGAGGCGCCGTAGTTCGGCACGAACAGCTCGCGCTCCGACCATGCCACCATCGGAACCACCCCCTCGCCACTCGCCTGCGAGGTGAGGCCGTCGCCGCTGCGGCGGAGCGTGACGTACCACCCCGGCCCCAGCTTGTAGGTCCCGGCGTAGGCGTCGAGCGTGGCGGCCGGCAGCTGCACGACGGGGCGCGGCCCATCGGGCGACGGCACCGCGGCCAGCTCCGTGCCGAGCGCCAGGTCCGCGAGCTGGTACGCGGCGCGTGACGGGTTGACCCCTGGCGTGTTGGCCAGCACCACGACCCCCGCACGCTGCTGCGGGAAGTGCAGCACGAAGGTCACGAACGCGGCCCACGACCCGCTGTGGCTCAGCGTCGGCGCGCCCCGGTAGGAGCCGTGCGACAGGCCAAAGGCGTAGGGAATCGTCGACCCGTCGTTCAGCACCCCCCGCGTGCGCGAGAGCGCGAAGGCCCGCGCTCCCCCCACACGCATCGAGGCGAAGTTGATCACCCACCGCGCCAGGTCCTCCACGCTGCTCATCATCGAACTCGACCCGAGCGCGTTGAGGTTGTTGGTCACGTGCCGCCAGCTGCCATCCGGCGCGCGCTGGTAGCCGAACGCCCGGTCGGGAACCACCAGCGTGTGGTCGTCGCGAAACACGGTGCGCGTCATGCCCAGCGGTTGGAAGAGTCGCTGGTCGGTCCAGGCCCGGAACGACTGCCCGCTCACCCGCTTCACCACCTCGGCCAGCAGGTTGTAGCCGGTGTTGCTGTACGTGTACTCGGCGCCCGGGACGAAGTTGAGCGTGCGCTGGTTGAAGGCCATGGTCAGGATCTGGTCGAACGAGATCACATCGTCGTACTTCCAGCCGGCCACGCCCAGCGTCCCCGGCCAGTCGCGCAGCCCGCTGGTGTGGTGCACGAGGTGTCGAATGGTGATGGGACGCCCGATGTCGGCCATCTCGGGGATGTAGCGTCGCACGTCGTCGTCCAGCTGGAGCCTTCCCTCGTCGGCCAGCATCGCAATGGCCAGTCCGGCGAACTGCTTGGAGACGGACGCGACATCGAAGACGGTGGACGGCGTGATGGCGACGCGGTGCTCCAGGTCGGCCATGCCGTATCCGCGTGCGAGCAGCAGGCGTCCGTCACGGACCACGGCCACGGCAAGTCCCGGCGCATCGCTGCGGGCAAAGGTGGAGAAGAGCGAATCGGCCTGCCGGCGCAGGTTCTCTCCGGCGCCCTGTGCATGGGAGAGGCGAGGCGCGAGCGCCACGCTGCTCGCGAGGAGGATTCCGAGGAAGTAGCGCATGTTCACGACGATGAGGGCACGCATTGCGGAGGCGCGGGACAATGCGCCCCGGGCCGTCGCAGCGGAAGGCGCGCTGGAGGCGTAGCTTCTGGGCCAGCGTCAACGCCCGGCCGAGGCCGCGGCGTCGTGTCGCTGCCTGGCACCTGGCGAACCTCGTCCTCGCTGGCTTCACCCTCGCCGCTCCTCGCGTCGCATGCCTCTCGCTCGCCACGTCACCATCGGCCGTGCCATCGTGGGCACCGCCCTCCTTGCCGGGTGCGCGGCGTCGAC
>CAZVDJ010000022.1:0-12358 GCA_964626245.1 uncultured Gemmatimonadaceae bacterium | reverse complement strand
CCATCGGCCGTGCCATCGTGGGCACCGCCCTCCTTGCCGGGTGCGCGGCGTCGACTCCCGCGCCGCGAACGGACGCCAGCCCCTCCACCGCTGCGAGCGGCGCGCCGCCCACCCGGCGCGCCGTCGTCGTCGACACGCTGCACGGCGTGGCGCTCGAGGACCCGTATCGCTGGCTCGAATCGCAGACGTCGCCCGAGGTGCTGGCCTGGATCGAGGCGCAGAACCGGTACGCGTTGCAGGTGCTCGGCGCCCCGGGGCCCGCGCGCGCCGAGATCACGGCGCGACTCCGTGCCCTGATGGACCAGCCACAGTCATCGCCCCCGCGGCGGGCGGGCGACTGGGAGTACTTCACCCTGCGCCGCGCCGGCGAGGAGGTTGCCTCGATCTACCGCCGCCGCTGGTCGCCTAACGCCGGCCGCGTGGTGCCGGACAGCCAGTACGAGCGGGTCATCTCGCCCCTGGAGATCCGGGGCGACGGAACCACGAGCGTCGCCATCGACGGCTTTTCGCGCGACGGGTCGCTGATGATGTACTCGGTGCGCGACGGCGGGCCGGACGAGATCACGGTGAAGATCCGCGACCTCACGATGGGGCGTGACCTTCCAGATTCGCTGCCACGGGCGCTGTACGGTGCGCTCGCCTTCGCCTCGCACGGGCGGGGCTTCTACTACGTGCATCGCTCGCGCGTCGAGGGGCCGCGCTATCGCTACCACCATCTCGGCACGTCACCGGGGAGCGACAGCCTGCTCTACGGCGAGGGACTTCCACCCACCCACTTCCTGGGCGTCACGACCGCGGCGGATGGGCGCTATCGCATCTATACCATCGGTCATGGCTGGGCGCGCAACGAAGTGCGCGTCCACGACACGCAGAGCGGCAACATCGTCGACGTGACGCAGGGGCTCGACGCCCACTTCGCGCCGCAGGTCATCGACGATGAGCTCTGGCTGCGCACCGACCTGGACGCCCCGCGCGGCCGGTTGGTCGCCGCCCCGCTCGCTCGCCCGCATCGCGACGCCTGGCGCACGGTGCTGCCCGAGGGGCCTGACGTGCTCGACGCCTTCACCCTCATCGAGGGAAAGCTGTACGTCACCTACCTGCGCAATGCCAGCCATCGCCTGGTGGTCTTCACGAAGGATGGCCAGCCGAGCGGCGAGGTCGCCGTCCCGGCGCACTCCACCGTCAGCATTCGCGGGGCGGGCACGGGCGCGGCGGAGCTCACGATCGCGTCGTTCACGCAGCCCAGCGTCACCTACCGGCTGGAGCTGGCCACCGGGGCGCGCACGGTACGCGAGGCGAGCGACGTTCCCTTCGACTCCGCGGCCTTCGAGGTATCGCAGCACTGGTACCGCTCGACCGACGGGACGCGCGCCCCGCTGTGGGTGGTGCAGAAGCGCGGGCACGTGCGCAGCCGCACCACGCCCGCATTGCTGCACGGCTACGGCGGCTTCACGGTCAACCTGGGGCCGCGCTTCGATGCGCGCGCCGCACTCTGGGTGGAGCGTGGCGGAATCTTCGTACAGGCCACGCTGCGCGGCGGCAACGAGTTCGGTGAGGCGTGGCACAAGGGCGGCATGCTGACCAACAAGCCGAAGGTCTTTGAAGACTTCACCTCGGCGGCTCAGTTCCTGGTGGACTCGGGTTTCACCGCGCCGGAACGGCTGGCCATTCGCGGCGGGAGCAATGGCGGCCTCCTGATGGGTGCAGCCATCACGCAGCGCCCCGAGCTCTTCCGCGCGGCCTTTGTCGGCGTCCCCGACCTGGACCTCGTGCGCTTTCCCTGGTTCGTGACGCACAACAACGCGCCGGCCCTGCTGGAGTACGGCGACGCGCGCAAGCGCGACGAGTTCGAGGCGATCCTGCGGCACTCGCCGTACCAGAACGTGCGCGAGGGGGTGCGCTACCCGGCCGTGATGGTACAGACGGGACTCAACGATACGCGCGTCCCGCCGTGGCAGGCCCGTCGCTTCACCGCACGGCTGCAGGCCGCCACCTCGTCGGGCCGGCCGGTGATCCTGCTGCACGACCTGCGATCCGGCCACGCCGGGGGCCGGCCGATGAGCGGAACGGTGCAGCTGGCGGCGCAGGAAATGGAGTTCCTCCTGCGCCAGGTGGGCGCGATCCCGTGACCCGCGCGCCGGGGCATCGGCGACCCTGTGGGCTCTCCCTGACCTCCAACATCATCCATCTCCCCCTGTCACCCTCGTCCATGCGTCTCTCGCTTCGCTTCGCCGTGCTCGTGCTGGGCAGCGCCTCGCTCTCGATGTCGCTCGCCGCGCAGGATCTCTCCTCCCTGCCGTGGCGCCAGATCGGCCCCGCGTCCTTCGGCGGGCGCATCGACGACATCGAGGCCGTCCCCAGTCGCCCCTCGACGATCTTCGTGGGAACGGCTGGCGGCGGGATCTTCCGCAGCACGAACAACGGCACGACCTGGTCGCCGGTCTTTGACCGGGACGGGCGTTCCACCTCGATCGGCGACATCGCCATTGCGCCAAGCGACCCGGGGATCGTGTGGGTGGGCACGGGCGAACCGAACAACCGGCAGAGCTCCACGTGGGGCGACGGTGTCTATCGCTCGTTGGACGGCGGGTCGACGTGGACGCACATGGGGCTCAGGGAGACGCACCACATCGGGCGCGTGGTGATTCACCCGCGCGATCCGCGCATCGTCTTCGTGGCCGCGCTGGGGCAGCTCTGGGGGGCGAACGCGGAGCGCGGCGTGTATCGCACCACCGACGGTGGCGTCACCTGGCGGAAGGTCCTGGCGGGCAACGACGTCACTGGCGCGGTCGACGTGGCGCTCGACCCCGACGGGCGCACGGTGTACGCCGCCATGTACCAGCGGCAACGCAAGAGCTTCGGCTTTGTGGGCGGCGGGCCGGGGAGCGGACTCTGGCGCTCGCGCGACGGCGGGGAGACGTGGGAGCAGCTGACGGAGGGGCTTCCGTCGGGAGTGAAGGGGCGCATCGGCATCGCCATCGCCCCCAGCCAGCCCAGCACCGTCTACGCCATCGTCGAGTCGCGGCAGGGCGGCGTCTTCCGTTCCGATGACCGTGGCAGCAGCTGGCGGCGGCAGTCGACGCTCAATCCGCGCCCGATGTACTACTCGCAGGTGCGCGTCGATCCGCAGCACCCCGATCGCGTCTGGGTCCTGGGGACCTACGTCCACAAGTCGATCGACGGCGGCAAGAGCTTCACCACCGACAGCACGGGCGGCCGGATCCACGTGGACCACCACGCCCTGTGGATCAACCCGGCCGACGGTGAGCACATGTGGCTGGGGAACGACGGCGGGCTGTACGTCACGCACGATGGTGCCCGCAACTGGGACTTTGTCGACAACCTCCCCATCGGCCAGTTCTACGACATCGATGTCGACGATCGCGACCCCTACTTCGTGTACGGCGGGACGCAGGACAACGGGACGTGGGGGATCCCGGTGCGCACGTACAACGGCGTGGGGATCACCAACGCCGACGTGGTGAACATCGCCTACGGCGACGGCTTCTACAGCGTGGCCGACCTGGCCGACCCGCGCTATGTCTACGCCAACTCGCAGAACGGGCGCGCCTACCGCGTGCACCTGGCGACACGCGAGGAGCGCGGCATCCGCCCCGTCCCGCCCGACACCAGCGAGACGTACCGCTTCAACTGGTCCACGCCGATGCTGCGCTCGCCGCACGACCCGCGCACGGTGTACTACGGCGGGAACCGGCTCTTCCGCACGCGCACGAGTGGCGATTCGTGGGACGTGATCAGTCCCGACCTGTCGCGCAACCAGGAGTGGAAGAAGCTCCCCATCATGGGGGAGGTGCGTGACTCGACTACCCTGTCGCGCGACGACGGCGTGGGCGACTACGGGACGATCACGACGATCGCCGAGTCGCCGACCGCCGCCGGCACGCTCCTGGTGGGGACCGACGACGGGAACGTGCAGCTGACGACGGATGGCGGCGCGACCTGGCGCGACCTCAGCGCGCGCTTCCGGCTCCCCGCCCCGCGCTGGGTGAGCCGGGTGCTCTGGTCGCGGCACGACGCGCGAACCGCCCTGGTCGCCTTCGACAGCCACCATGATGGCGACCTGGCGCCGTACCTCTTCCGGTCCACCGACGGCGGGACGACCTGGAGCGCCATCACCGGCGACCTGCCGCCCGGGAACTCCATCAAGACGGTGGAGGAGCATCCCGTCAATCGCGACGTCCTCTTCGCCGGCACCGAGTTCGGGCTCTACGTGACGTTCGATGGCGGGCGCCGCTGGATGCACGCCGGCGGCTCGCTGCCGCGGGTGCGGATCGACGACATCGCCATCCACCCGCGCACGCGCGACCTGGTGCTGGGGACGCACGGGCGCAGCATCATCGTCCTGGACGATGTGGGGCTGTTCGACCAGGGGGCGCCGGTCGTTGCGGCTGGCGAGGCTCGGCTCTATCCCATCCGGTCCGCGCAGCAGCGCTTCATCACCCGCGTCCTCCCCACGCCGGGGGCGCGCGCCTTCCAGGCCCCCAACCCGCCGCCAGGCGCCGTCATCACCTACGCGCTCGGTGCCGCCGCGTCCGCGGCCGACAGCGTCGCGACCCTCAGCGTCACCGACGCACAGGGGTCGAAGGTGCGCGAGATGCGCGTCAACGCGGCGGCCGGCATTCATCGCACCGGATGGGACCTGCACCGCGATCGCTCGGCCGGCGTGACCGACGCCGACGAGGGGTGGTTCGGCATCCCGACGGGCGCATGGGTGGCCCCCGGCCGTTACACGGTCACGCTCACGGCGCGCGGGCGCTCCGTCTCTCAGCCGGTGGAGGTACTTCCGGACTCGCGCGTGGAGATCGCGGCCGGGGCGCTGCAGGCGCGGCACCAGGCGTCGCTGCAGCTGGCGACGTTGCAGGGGTCGTTCAACGATGGCGTGGAGCTGCACAAGCGCATGGCCGCCGAGCGCGCGCGACTGGAGGCGGCGCTCGCCACCACGCCGGCGCGGCGCGACTCGCTGGCGGCGCTCATGGGGCAGGTCAGGCAGCAGCTCGACTCCCTGGGGCGTCGCTTCGGGGCCGGCTTCGGCGGCCCCAAGTTCGGCTTTCTCGACCTGGACGGGTCGCTGCAGGCCTCGTCGACCGCGCCCACGGACGCGCAGCGCCGCACCATCGAACAGCTGGGCGCCCAGCTGCGGCGCGACCTGCAGGCGCTGAATGCCTTGCTGGGTGGCGCGTTTGCGGAGTTACAGCGGCGGTCGCAGGGAGCGGGAGTGGTGCTGCAGGCGGTGCGCGTGCCGTAGGCGAGTCGGGGATGGGGCGAACGATCCTCGGACGGCAGATGCCCTCCTGAGCAGCACGGGGTACGAGCTCGCGGCTGCCTGTCGCGCCCGCGCATCATGGCTTGACAGCGCCTCACGGTGCGTGAGAACGTGGGGCGCTGCCGGAAGCCTGCCGAACAGGCGCGCACGCCGCGGTTGGTTCGGCGCGCAACTCCAGGCGCGCTCCCCCCTCGTCTCGCTGCCTCCGCTCATGATGACGTCCACGTTCGTGCCGCGTGCGCTCGCGTCCCAATCCGGACTTCGACAGCGCCTCTCCTCGTGCGTTCTCCTGGCGCTCGTGATGCTCGCGTCGGTCGCGACGCCCGGGCGCGCCGAGGCGCAGTTGAAGAAGCGCCTGATGCAAACCGCGCTTTGCGGCGGCATGGCCTACGGCGGGTGGAAGCTGGGCGAGAAGGTCGCGCAGTACGAGATCAAGCGGCAGGGTCTGACCGGCACGCAGGCCACGCAGATGACGAAGGCGCTGCAGGTGGGCGCGGCGCTGGTCTTCTGCCAGGGTGGGGCGGCGCTGGCGGGCACGGCATACGACAAGCTGTCCAAGCGTGACCTCGAGGCGCGGCAGAAGGAGATGGATGCGGCGCTCGCCGAGGCCGAGCCGACCACGCGCACCTACGTCATGCCGGAAAGCCAGCGGTCGGGAACGATGACGACGACGGTCGCCGCACCGGAGGGCGAGAAGGAATGCCGGCTGGTCGTGGACCAACTGGCCGACGTCAGCGCGGGGGAGCAGAGCGTCACCAAGTTCTGCCGCAAGCCGCCGAACGGAGAGTACGAGCTGGAAGTGATCTGAACGCCCCACCACGGTAGCTCGGCGCGCCCGCATGCTGTCATTCCTGGTTGTTCCCGTGCTGAGCCTCTCGCTGAACGCGTTGGCCATGCCGAACGCGCTGCTGTTCGAGGCGGTGCGTGACCAGGCCGGCCGTTCGGTCCTGTTCATTCGTGACTGCGGATGGGGCAACCTGCCGCAGGATGTGACGGCGCTGGGCGTGAGCCGATGCGAGGAGTGGCAGTCGTCGTTCTCTGGGCCGGGAGTGTACACGCGACTGTCCGGCGATCGCGTGGAGTACCAGGGCGATGCCGTCACGCTGCAGCGCATCCTGCAGCAGCGGCGCTTTGATGAGGTGTGGCTCTTCTCGGGCGGCGGAGACCTGCACTCGGGCGTGGCGGTGGGGCAGTTGATGCGCGCTGCCCGGCTCACCGTGCGCGTGCCGAGCGTGGAGCGCGTGCGTGCCGCCATGCCGTGGCCCAATCCCGATACGCACGTGCGGTGCGTCAGCGCCTGCACCGTCGCGTTCATGGGAGGCCTCTTCCGCTTTCTTGACCAGGGATCGACCTACGAGGTCCACTCGGCCTCGCGCGTGCTCACCGAGGTCGACTCGGCGCGACGGTCGATGATGCTGCGTGGCGAGATGCGCCAGGTTGCGTCGCTCGTCTGCGGCGGCGCGCGCTACTGGGCACCCAAGCTCTTCTACTACTTCCAGAACACGCTCCTCCTTCCCACCCGGAATCCCGCGGTCGCCGAGAGTGAGGCGGAGTACCAGCAGTACTCGGCGCGCGGATCGGCTGGTGTCGACTACACCTCCGCTGATGAACTGGCGGACCTCAACCGCATCCGGCTGGAAGGCGTGCAGGCGCTGCAGGACATCTACATGCGCCTGGAGCGCGACTGCATGAAGGCGATCATCGCCGACTTGCGTCGTCAGCCCGCGGCGTCGCGCCCGCGTGCCGGACCCGCCCTCGCGATGGTCGAGACGATGTACACCGTCAGCATCAAGGAAACCCAGTCGCTGTCTCGCGAGACGATGCTGCGCATGGGCTTCCTGACCCAGGAGCTGAATGTCGCACCGCACCAGTGACGCCGCCCCGCCGCGTCGTGCCTGGCGCGGGGCGAAGCGAAGCATCGCGGCGATCGCGTGCCTGGTCGCACCGGCCGTAGGCGCCGGGCAGGGTCGCGAGACGCTCGAGACGAAGGTGACCGTGCGAGGCGATCACGTCGTGCTGGAGTGGAGCGACAAGCATCCCTGGGACGTAATGCTCCTCTCCAACGCCCCGGCACTGTTGTTCGAGTATCGTCAGGCGAACGGCCAGGTGGGATTGGACTGTGTGGCGGGCGCCAATCGGACCGCCATGGGGCGAGGATGTGCGGGCATCCCGGGGACGCGTGCGGCAGGCTCGCGCGCACGCTCGCTCACCTACACGCTTCCGCCGGCGCTGACCGGAGTCCCCGCAGGTAACGCCTGCCTGCTCTTTCGGCTTCCCGACCAGCGCCTGCTCCCGCTGCGCCGTGCCGATCGCGGCAACGGCGAAACGACGCGGTTCCGCTATCCGGAGTGGGAGGCGCTGGTGCGAGGCGAGGGAGATCGCACCCTTGCCGAGCAGCGCGTGATCGCGGCGCGGCGTGCGCTGCAGCAGGCGCGCGACGAGCTGGCGGCGCTCGAGAAGGAGCAGGCCAGCCGTGGCGGTGCCACGCGTGCGGCATGCGAGGCGATCCCGGCTCCGTCGCTGGAGGAAGAGTCGTCGGGCCGCCCGATCGCCGAGGCGGCGGAGCTCGACCTGGTCGCGCGGCAGGTGTGCGTGATGCGCGTTCGAAATGCGGGGCAGGATGCCGCACGGCAGACGCTCGCCGATCACCTTCGCTCCACCAAGGTATTGCCGCCGTCGGTGCTGGACTCGGTGCTGGCGCTGATCCCTCGCCCCCGCGACGGTTCATCGCGGCTCGCCAGCGATCGGCAGGCGGAGTTGGACACGTTCCGGCGCGACTACGCACGCCTTGCGCCCCAGGCCAGCCGCTATCGCGACGATGTGTTGCGCGCGGGGTACACGGAACCGCACTTCGGCCTCTTCACCGACTCACTCAAGCTCCAGTCCATCAGCCGTGCCGGCGGCAACACGATCCTGGACGAGGTGCGGCAGGGGAAGCCGGTGACCGCGGAGTTCGTGCGCGGGTGGGTGGGGACGCACCTGGAAGCCTACACGCGCTGTGTCGCCGACGGCCGCGCCCAGCTGGCGACGACGCGCACGACCACGCTGGAGCTCGAGCAACGCCGCCCGGCCCTGCAGGAAGCGGCTCGTCAGGCACTGGTGAAGTCGTGCCAGCAGGGTGCCGACCGCCTGGAGGCGTCGCGCGCGCGGATCGGGCCGCTCGAACAGCAGCTCGCCGCCGCCGAGCGCGCAGCGACGGACGCGCCGCGCGCCCGTCCACTCCCCGCGCAGGCCCGCGAGGTGAACATGGAGGCGTGCATTCCCTAACAGCAGGAAGCTTCGCCGACGTTGCACCCGCGCGCTGCGCCGCGTCGCCGCCCCGCGCCCCGCCCCCTACTTCTTCCGCTTGAGCTTGAGCTCCACGATCGGGAACTTCCCGCCGCCATCGCGCAGGAAGTGCCCCACCTCGTGCCAGCTGTTGGCGGTGAGCGCGACGACGTACTGCACGCGTCCGCCCGGCACCGCGAAGCCCCACTCCAGGGTGTCACCCCGGAACGAAAGGTCGGCGTCGATCTCCTGCCCGTCGCGGTAGGCGCGCATCCGGATCTTCCCGGTCGCCGCGTCGGCCCAGGCGACCGCGGCGGCTTCGTAGACCACCGAGTCCCTGGTCGCCGGATCGGTGGAGTAGCCGGTCCCGCGAATGAAGAGCACGGTGCGCCCGGACCCCCACCAGATCTCCTCCGTCTGTCGCACCACCAGCGGGCGCCCCGGCCCCGTGCTCACCTGACCCTCGCCCTCCCACTCCCCGGCCAGCGCCCCCATGGGCGCGATGATCCCGCGCAGCCGGGCGACGCGCGCGGCTGCACCCGGATCCTGGGCGTCGATCGATTCGGCGGACATCGCGAGGGCAAGCAGGACGGTGGGGACGAAGGCGGTACCACGACGGCGCATGCGCTGGCTCCCGGGAGGGGTGTGCCGCAGAATGACTCCGGCCGACGTCTCGGCGCTTGTATTCTCGCGCCGTGTGCGGCGGCTTGGCGCGCCCCCTTCGCCCGGGGCGGCGCACGGCGGCGGGGTCGCCGCGTCCATGCACGAGGTTCCATCGGGATGCGTCACGGCGTCACGTCCCGGTGATCCACGCGGCGGAGCTGGCGCGCGGCCTCCGTGGGGGGGACACCGGCAAGCGCCAGGAACTCCCGCGTCAGGTGGGCGTGGTCGGCAAAGCCGCGCTCCGCGGCAATGCGCGACCAGTGCGCGGTGTCCTCCTGCAGGCGCATCGCCAGCGCCTCCCGCAGCCGCCGCACGCGCGCGTACTCCGACACCGTGAGCCCGGTCGCTGCCGGAAAGAGGCGCTGCAGCTGGCGGGAGCTGGCGTGCGCCGCACTGGCCACCTTGGCCAGGGAGACCTCGCCGCGGGCCGCGGCAATCGCGCGCACGGCCCGACGCACTCGCGGTTCGGGGGGCGCCGGGCCGGTGAATGTCTCCTGGGCCCACCGGTCCAGCGCGTCGAAGGTGCGGTCGGGCCCTTCGTCACCCGTGGCCGGCAGTGCGCGGGTCACGGCGGCCGCGAGCGACGTGATGCCACGCATGATCGACGCCGGCGCCGGTCCCTGGTGATCGCGCAACGCGCCGGGTGCAACGCCCAGCAACGCCTGCGTGGTGTCGGGCCACAGGCGGAACCCCGCCAGCTGCATCCCCGGGAGGATCGCCGGCCGGAACGAGGTGGCGCGTGGCCCGACGCACACCACGGCCGGCGGAAGCGACGGCAACGCCAGCACCGCGACGCTGGTGCAGCCGTCCGGCAGCACGCTGTACGGCTCCCCGGCGGGCGGCATCTCCCGTGCGGCAAAGTGCCAGTACGACAGGATCCACTCGCCAAGGCCTGGCGCCGGGGGGCGCTCGGTGTATCGGAACGGCGTCTCGGGCGGCACGCGCACAATCTGCACCCGCGAACAGCTACCGGACACGCTCTGGCCGCGCGCCTCCCCCTCGGTAGCTTGGTGCCAACCCTTCACCCGGTCCCGATCGGTGCGCCACTTCCTCGTCATCCTCGCCGCTGGTGCGTCGCTCGCTGCGGCGACGTCGTTCCTTCCCGCCCAGGCGGCGCCACGCACGCGTGCCTCGCAACCGGCCACTCCCTACGTCCCCACCGCCACCTCCTGGGAGCGCCGGACGCCCTCGGCCGCAGGCATCGACTCGGCCAGGCTTGCCGAGGCGATCGCCTTCGCGATTTCCGCCGACGCGCGTGCGCCGCGCGACATGGAGGAGTCGCACTACCGCTCGTTCGGGCGCAACGAGCCGCTGGCGCAGGGGATCGGCCCCTTCAAGCCGCGCGGCGAGCCGTCGGGAGTGATCGTGCGCGGCGGCTACCTGGTGGCGCAATGGGGCGAGCCCGACCGCGTCGACATGACGCACTCGGTCACCAAGTCATTCCTCTCCGCGACCGTCGGCCTGGCCTTTGACCGCGGCCTCATCCCGTCGGTGCGCGACACGGTGTGGAAGTCGCAGGCACCCGTCTACCGCTTGCGCCTGACGGCGCCGTCGGAACCGGGGACCGACTATGGCCGCTCGGTCTTCCTGGACGCGTGGGAGACGCCGCACAACCGCACCATCATCTGGGACGACCTGCTGCGGCAGACGAGCGACTGGGAAGGGACGCTGTGGGGCAAGCCCGAGTGGGCCGACCGCCCGCTGCAGAACGCCGCCGAGTGGCGCACGCGCCCGCGCAAGCCGGCGGGGACGGCGTACGAGTACAACGACGTGCGCGTGAACGTGCTGGCGCTGGCCGCGACCAACGTCTGGCGGCGCCCCCTCCCCGAGGTGCTGCGCGATCACCTCATGGATCCCATCGGCGCCTCGCGCACCTGGCGGTGGAATGGATACGACAACGCCTGGATCACGCTCGACGGCCGCCCGGTGCAGGTGGTGTCGGGGGGCGGGCACTGGGGAGGCGGGATGTTCATCAACGCCTGGGACATGGCGCGCTTCGGGCTGCTCACCCTGCGCCGCGGCGTGTGGGGGAACACACGCATTCTCTCGGAGGAGTGGGTGAAGCTCTCGCTCACGCCAACCGTTCCGCAGCCGACGTATGGCTACATGAACTGGTTCCTCAACACCGACCGCAAGTGGATGCCCAGCGCGCCGGCATCGGCGTTCGGCCATGTGGGGAACGGGACCAACCTCGTCTTCGTCTCGCCCGAGCACGACCTGGTGGCGGTGGTGCGCTGGATCGAAAACGGGCGGATCGACGAGTTCCTGGGGAAGCTGCTGGGGGCCGTGGCGCGGTAGCCGAGTCGCGGCGCACCCCGGCTGGTACCGCCGAGCGACAGGCAGGAGGGGCGGCGTGCCCTCGAGGCACGCCGCCCCCCTGTCATGCCGACCACCGGGCCCCCGGCACCAACCGCCCGCTGCCGGGCGAGGCGCGCACTTCGAGCCCTTCGCACACGACCTCCCCCCGCCGGATGACGAGCGTGGGCCACCCGGTCACGGTGCGTCCCTCGTACACCGAGTAATCGGCGTTGGACAGGTCGTCGGCGCCGCGCACCACCCCCGAGCGGGCCGGGTCCCAGACGACCAGGTCGGCATCGCTCCCCTCGCGAATGGCCCCCTTGCGCGGATAAAGGCCAAAGCGGCGCGCCGCGTTCGTGGACGTGGTGGCCACGAAGCGTTCCAGCGACATGCGTCGCGTCCTTACCGCCTGGTCGAAGTACATGGGGAGCATGTGCTGCAGGTTGCTCACCCCCGGTCGGAGCCGCGTGATGGTCAGTGCGGGGTCGAGCTTCTGCGCTCGCGTCCATGGTGCGTGGTCGGTGGCCAGGAAGTCGATGCTCCCGTCCAGGAGCCCGCGCCACATCGCCTCCACCTCGTCGCGTCCGCGCAGCGGCGGCTGCCCCACGAAGAGCGGGGCGTCGGGGCCGCGCATGGCCTCGTCGGTGAGGTGGATGTAGAGCGGGCGCGTCTCCACCGACATCGGCGCCCCGTTGCGCCTGGCGGCACGGATCGCGTCCAGCGCGCGAGCGCTCGACAGGTGCACCACGTGCATGGGGGCGCGCACCTGCTCGCACCACGCCGCCGCCTGCTGCGTCGCCGACACCTCGGCCAGCAGCGGCCGGCTCTCGGCGTACGCGGCCAGCG
>CAZVDJ010000021.1:0-18380 GCA_964626245.1 uncultured Gemmatimonadaceae bacterium | reverse complement strand
TCGTCGCGCGAGCCCTGGCCGAGCTGTCGGCGCTGCACCCGCGGCTCCCGATCGTGTTTGCCGGCAATCGCAAGTTGGCCAACCAGTGGACGCACCGCTTCTTTGCGGCGTGCGCGGCGCATGGCGCGTCGCCGAAGCGTGATGTGGTGCGCGAGGCGCCGCAGGGGGAGTTGGCGTTGGGGGAGGCGCGTTCGCTGGATGAGCGCGTGCGGCTCGCTGTGCTGCAGCCCGGGCGGGCGCGCTTCGCGCTCGCGGAGGTCACCGCCGAGGTGGAGGGTGCGACGGTGGTGGCGGTGCGGCGGGTGGTGAAGGAGTTGGAGCGGGAGGGGAAGGTGCGATGCCTGGGGCGGGGGCGGGGGGCGCGGTGGGAAGTGGTGGGGGGTGTAGTCTAGGTCATCGGCGGTCGACGGACCTCTCGAGGGAAACGACGATCGGTCTTCCCCTTCCCCACTGTCAGCCCGCGGTGCTACGCTGGCCTCATGCCGCCCCTGCACCCCGGCCTCTACGAGACCATCCTGACGGCGCTGCTGGCCCAGCGACTTGCAGCCGGCGAGGCGCCGGGCCAGCCCGAGGTGGCGGACCTTCGCGACGCGGAAGCCGCCGATCGGCTGGCGCTCCACATTGCCACCATCGTGGAGCGCGCGATCGAGTCCTTCCCCGAACGCGATCGGGCTCGGCTCGGAGCACAAGTCGTTCGCCAACTGATCGCGCACGCCGCATTGGCCGCCAACGCGCCGGCACTTGGCGGCGAGAGTCCCGAAGAAGCGCCGCGCCTCCTGCGCGCCATTCGCTCGACCCTACCGGATGGATCCGCGGCAGAGATCGAGAGCCCGCTCATCCCGTTGCTGGACACGACGTTGCTCACCAACGCGCCGGGCGAACCACGCGTCGGGCATCAGTTGAACGCCGAAGTCGCCTCCGCCGATCGCATCGACGTGGTGATGGCCTTCATTCGTCGCAGCGGGATCGCGCCGCTCCGCGAGTCGCTACGCCGACATGTCGACCGGGGGCGCCCGCTCCGGATCCTGACGACGGTCTACACCGGATCGACGGAGTCGAGCGCCCTGCTCATGCTGCGCGATCTGGGCGCCGAGGTACGCGTATCGTACGACACCGGCGCGACACGCCTGCACGCGAAGGCCTGGCTCTTCCATCGCGACTCGGGCTTCTCCACGGCGTACGTGGGCTCCTCGAACCTCACGCACTCGGCGCAGGTGACGGGGCTGGAGTGGAACGTTCGTGTCTCGGCTGCGCGCAACCGCACGGTGATCGAGAAGATCGCCGCCGTCTTCGAGAGCTACTGGGCAACCCCGGAGTTCGAGCCGTTCGACGCCGCACGATTCGTCGAGGCACACAAGGCTGCCGGCTCGCGCCATTCGACGATCACCCTCAGCCCGGTCGAGATTCGCCTCGATCCTTTCCAGGAGCGCCTGCTGGAACAGGTCGAGCTCGCGCGCCAACAGGGGCATCATCGCAACCTCCTGGTCTCCGCCACGGGGACCGGGAAGACGGTCATGGCCGCGGTCGACTACGCGCGCCTGCGCCGCACCTTGCCACGCGCGCGGCTCCTCTTTGTGGCGCACCGCGAGGAGATCCTTCGGCAGAGTCTCGGAACATTCGCGCACGCGCTTCGCGAGTCGGCGTTTGGAGAACTGTGGGTCGGGGGACATCGGCCCAAGGACTTCGACCATGTCTTCGCATCGATCCAATCGCTCGCGGCTGCGGGGCTCGACGCGTTTGACCCCGGGCACTTCGATGTCGTGGTCGTCGACGAGTTCCATCATGCGGCGGCGCAGACCTACCGACGGCTCCTGGAGAAGGTCCGGCCACGCGAACTGCTGGGGCTCACCGCAACCCCCGAGCGCTCCGACGGGGTCTCCATCCTCGAGTGGTTCGATGGTCGTATCGCGGCCGAGCTGCGACTGTGGGATGCGATCGACCAGCATCGACTGACACCATTCGCCTACTACGGGATCGCGGACGACCTGGATCTGCGCGACATCCCGTGGAACCGTGGAACCGGTTATGACGTGGAGGGAGTGACGCAACTCATCACGTCGACCGACGTCTGGGCGCGACGGGTGTTGCAGCAGTTCGTCGAGCGGGTGGACGACGCGGGTCAGTCACGTGCCCTCGGCTTCTGCGTGTCCGTAGCGCACGCGCGCTACATGGCGCGCGTCTTTTCCGAGCATGGCGTTCGTGCTGCTGCTGTGTGGGCGGATACGCCGGACCATGAGCGCGAGCAGGCACTTCGAGACCTGGCAGCGGCGCGGCTGAATGTTCTCTTCTCAGTCGACCTGTTCAACGAGGGCGTCGACGTCCCCTTGGTCGACATGCTGCTGATGCTACGACCGACCGATAGCCCACTCCTCTTTCTCCAGCAACTTGGCCGAGGACTGCGAAAGGCCGAGGGCAAGGCGATCTGCACCGTCCTCGACTTCGTCGGACAGCACCGCAAGGAGTTCCGGTACGACCGACGCTTCCAGGCGCTGCTTGGCGGCAGCCGCTCCTCGGTACTTCAGCAGGTGGAAGCGGGATTCCCGTTTCTGCCCGCCGGCTGTCACATGGAGCTGGATCGGGTGGCGAGCGAGCGGGTCATTGCGAACATCCGTGACTCGATCCCGCGGCTGTGGAAGGAGAAGGCCGATGAGCTGCGGCGGATAGAGAGCGAGCATCCGAGTATCTCGCTGAAGGACTTCCTCCAGCTCTCGGGATTCGATCTCTCCGACATCTATGGTGGGGGGCGCACCTGGTCGGGACTGCGCCAATCGGCGGGCATCCGCGTCCTTGAGAGCGGCCCCAACGAGGCGGCGCTGCGGAAAGCCTGCAGTCGCTTGTTGCACATCGACGACCCGGAGCGACTCTCGACCTACAGTCGCTGGCTCGCGCAGGAATCACCGCCGGCGCTGTCGTCGCTCACGACGCGAGAACGGCGCCTGCTGCTGATGCTGCTCGTGCAGCTCTTCGACCAGGTGGCTGCGGCGCACACGGGCGTCGAGCAGGCGCTGTCAATTCTTTGGAGACACCCCCAAGTGCGAGCCGAGCTGCTCGAGCTTTTCGACGTCCTCTCCGAGCGCATCGGGCATGTCGCGCCAGCGCTCGACGAGTTGTCCGACGTCCCGCTGCGCGTAAGGGCTCGGTATGCGCGACAGGAACTGCTCTGCGCGTGCGGTGACAACGATGGCGTGCGTAAGCTCGAGTGGCGCGAAGGCGTCCGCTACGTCGAGGCCAGCAAGGCCGACCTCTTCGTCTTCACGCTCGACAAGACCAGCGGGCAGTTCTCGCCCACCACGCGGTATCGGGATTACGCCATCAGCCAGGAGCTGATCCACTGGGAGAGCCAGTCGGGGACCCGAGCCACGAGCCCCACCGGTCAGCGCTATCAGCACCATGTGAAGCGGGGGAGCCACGTACTGCTCTTCGGTCGTGAGACCGCTGACGAACGCGCCTTCCACTTCCTTGGCCCCGCGACGTACGTGAGCCATCGTGGCGAGCTCCCTATGGCCGTGACGTGGCGCCTCACCCATCCCCTTCCCGGAGATCTGTTTCAGCGGTTCGCGGCGGCGGTGGCGTAGCGGCGCGTGCCAGGAACTCGCTCAGTGCGGCCGCCATGCCGTAGGTGGAGCGCCACCGCTCGTTGTTCAGGCGCAGGTTCGGCACACGGTTGAACGTCTCCAGCACGTCCTCGAGAAAGCTGCGAGGAACCATCACTTGGTCGTGGGCAACGCTCCGTCGCGCGTCGTGACCTCGCGCTGGTCGGTCACCGACGGCCAGCGACGCGTGTGCGCTCGATCGATGCATGTAGTCCCTCCGCTCGCGTGGCGATTCGTGCGCGGCTGCGGCGACCCTGGCGCTTGACCACGCCCCGGGATATGACTCGCGGTCGCCACGGACACCGCGCCTCGCCCCGAATGTACGAAGACTGGTCCCGCCAGGAAGTCGAACTCATCGTCGCGGACTACCTCGCCATGCTCGCCGACGAGCTCGCGGGGCGACCCGTCAACAAGGCCGGGCGCAATCGCGACCTGCAGCCTCTGCTCAACGGTCGGTCCAGGGGCTCGATCGACTTCAAACACTGCAACATCTCCGCCGTCCTCATCGAACTCGGCTACCCCTACATCGACGGCTACAAGCCCAGGTACAACTATCAGGAGATGCTCCGCGACGCCGTGGCGCTGCAGCTCGCGCAAAGTCCCGAAGTCTCCGCGGCAGCCGCCGTAGCCGTAACGGCTCCTGCAGCAGTCCCCACGAAGGCCCCGGTCGACTGGCGATCTCTTTTCGTCAAGCCACCAACCAGAAAGGCACCCGTCCGCGCGACGCGCGAGCGGCCGACTGGTACGAATACCGTGATGTTCGGAGCAAACTTCCTCGAGCAGGAAAGCCGTAACGCCTCGCTCGGCACCGCCGGCGAGCACTTGGTCGTGCAACTCGAACACCGCCGACTCTGCGAGGCCGGGTGCCGCACTCTTGCCAATCGCGTCGAACACGTCGCCCAAACCCGAGGCGACGGCCTCGGCTACGATGTCCTGTCGTTCGAAGCCGATGGGCGCGAACGACTCATCGAGGTCAAGACGACACGCTACGGCGAATTGACCCCATTCTTTGCCACGCGCAACGAAGTGGAAGTCTCAGAACGAAAGGCAACCCAGTATCAGTTGTACCGCGTCTTCGCCTTTGGAAAGGCGCCCAAGCTGTTCATCCTCCCGGGCTCCCTTCGCACCACGGTCGTGCTTGACGCGATGACCTATCGGGCAACTCTCCCCTGAAACGCCCATGCGGCTAAGATCTCGCAAGGAAACCCGACAAACCCCCGACTTTTCCACATAGACCCCCCTCAAACCCTTGACTAGACCGCTGGAACGGGGGGTTTAGAGAGGCGCTCGCGTCGATCGAGGCCGAGCAACCCCGCCGTTGAGGGCGCTCAGCGTACATAGGTGCGAGGTCTGTCGCACTTCGACACGCGCCCGACGTCCGGCGGCACCTCCCGTCTGATCGCCCACGCGACGGCGCATTCACTGCGGTCGACGGCCGAGTCACTGCGCATTTCGATGCCGGTCATCGACTCGCGGCTGCGGTCAATCGACACTGCGCCGCGCGCAGGACGCATTTGCGCCCGGTTCTTCGACACCTCGTCACGGTCACCGGGCGCACTGCCCCTGAAACGGGACGCATTCGCGCCGTCACCTGACCGTACGATCGTGCTACACCACAGCGCGCGCAGGTTTGCACACACCACGCGCGGTGCACGGAGCGGTAGCGCGATGCAAACCGACGTGTCGGCACTGACACTCCGCGCGTGACGCCATGCACGTCACGCATTCCGTCGGTGACACGACGCGGCGGCGCCGCCACTCGACACATCGCTCTCGTCAGCGAACGCCGACAGGTTGCCACCTGACGGATCGCCAGCGTCCACCGGCATCGGGCCGCGGACACCTCGCACCGGCCCGCCGTCACGCAACGTCACGATCCGTGCACGTGGCACGTCGATCCCTGCACGCTGCGTCGCGCTCCTTGCACGCAGCACCGCGCTCCCTGCACGTCGCATCTCGATCGCGGCACGTCGCATCTCGATCGCTGCACGTCGCATCTCGATCGCTGCACGTCGCATCTCGATCGCGGCACGCGACCCCGCAACAGCTGCACGCAGCACCGCGACCTCGGCACGACACTCCACAACCATAGCAACCGACGCCACACCCATGTCTACTCACGTCTCGACGCCAAGCCGCCGCGCCCGCCCCCCGCCCATCGGCACCGCACACGCCGCACACAACTCACGCTCGCCACTTCGCCATCGCCTCGAGGACGCCCGGGACGGTGGCGTTTTCATTTCCGGCTTCCAACCTAATCCAGGAGACACGCTCATGTTCTCGAGACACAAGAAGCGCCTGCAGATGCTCCGCCAGGTTCGCAGCTTCCTGCGCGGCCGTCCGGTCGACGCCCGTGTCGAGCCCACGCTGCTCGCACTGGAAGCACTCATCGCACAGATCGAAGGCTTTGCCGAGTCGCAGGACGCGCACGCGCGCCTCTCTCGCACGCGCACGGTCTCGGCTCGCGACCTGGCGAGCCGGCTGCGCCGGCATGTCATGCGACCCATTGTGCTGGTGGGGGGCGCCCTCTTTCGCGCGGGAGACTCCGACGCGCAGGCGGCACGCCGGGCCCTCACCATGCCCAGCACCACGGACTATGAGGCGCTCATCGTGGCCGCCCAGGGGATGTCAGTAGTGGTGCGCGAACACGAGGCGCGATTCCTCGCGGCGGGCCTCCCCAAGGAAACGCTCGACCGGCTGCGCACCGACCCCGAGGCGCTCAAGCAGATGCTCATCAGCCGCGGCGACGATCGGGGACGCCGTGCCGCAGCCACCTCGGGGGCCCGCGCCGAGGCCAAACGCAGCGCGCAGTTGGTGCAGCTGCTGCACGCGCTGGTGGAACCCACGCTGCAGGGCGATCCGGCGCTGCTGGCCGAGTGGCGGTCGGTCACGCGGCCCACGCGGATGAAGGTGGTCGCGCGCACCGACTCGACCGATTCCGCGCCGTCGACGGAGCTGGGGCGCGCGTCTGGCGCTGCTGACGCGATCACCATCCCATCCAACGCGGAGGTACTCGCCGCCTAGCGCCTGCGGCGTCACCGGACGCTTCTCTTGCGCCGTGTGCAGCGTCCAGCCGTGCGCCCCGTCCCGGGCGCACGACTGGACGCTCGGCCCCTTGCCCCACGCTGACGCAGGCGGATGTTGCAGGCGTCGCCGGTTTCGGCATCAGCGGGCCCAGTGCCGCTGAATCGCCGCGATCCCTCCTCGCTCCCGCCGCCATGTCCGCTCCCATCCCCGTCCCCTCCGGCTCCGGCGCCCACCCCGTCCTCTCCATCGCCGTCGCCGCCAGCGATCTCGCAGCCGCCCGCGCGTTCTATTCGTCAGTCTTCGGCTGGAAGTTCTTCGACGTTTCGCCCGAAATCACCACCACGGCCCTCTCCTCCGGGCCCGCCGTGACGCTGCGCTCGGGCATGCCCCAGGGCTTCCAGGGGGTGGTCCCCTTCCTCGGCGTGCCTAACGTCGACGACGCGCTGGCCCGCATCGCTGCAGCCGGCGGCGCCACCGAGCACGCTCCGTGGCAGGTGCCCATGGCCGGCACGCTCGCCCGCTTCACCGACCCGGCGGGGACGATCTACGGCCTCGTGGGGGCGATGGCCAGCGCCCCGCCGGTCATCCCCGCGCCGTTCGGCGACGCCCCGCGACCGCCGGCCAATACGGTCTGCTCGCTCGAAATGCACGCCGGCGACCTGGACGTGGCGGGGAAGTTCTTCGGCGACCTGTTCGGCTGGGGGACGCAGGCAATGATGCCGCAGTACCTCACCTTCCACCCGGGCGCCGGTATCGGCGGCGTCTTTCAGTCGCACACACCGGTGTCACGCGGCGTGGCCTACATCTACGTGGACGATGTGGACGCCACGATCGGCGCAATCGAGAAGGCCGGTGGCAAGCGCATGGGCGACCCGATGCGCATGCCGGGGCTCGCCTGCTTTGGCTATTTCAGCGACCCGTCGGGGACGATGATGGGACTGATGGGCGTCTAGCTGCCCCGTTCCACCACACCAGCGTCCGACCTTCCCTGAACTTCATGCAGGGACGGAACCGCGATCTTCCTCCGCGGCTCTGTCACTCGGGGGAACCGACGCCGCACGCCGACCCGCCCTCACCACCCGCACCGGGAACACGACCCATGGCCGCCACCTCCTTCTTCGCCCGCAACGAGGGAACCGTCGATCGCGTCCTCCGCATCGCCCTCGGCCTCGCGCTGCTCTTCATCGCCATCACCGGGCGCGGCGCGTGGGGCTACCTCGGCATCGTGCCGCTCCTCACCGGCGCACTGGGCACCTGCCCGGTGTACGCCATCCTGGGCATCAACACCTGCCCGGTGAAGCGCTGACACTCGTTCGGCTGCGTCCCTAACCTCGCGCAGCAATCAGGACCGCCAGGGCTCCCGTCGCCACCACCGCCAGCACCAACAGCAGGCGGTGGGAGCCCGCGAGCGCACGCACCGCGGTGCGCCCCCGAGCGATGCCACTGGCGGGAATGCCGCGCACCCAGAACGCCGACGCCAGCACGCCGCAGGCGAGCGCCGCGGCGGTCCAGTACAGCACGAACAGCGCGAGCGCTCCCGCCGAGCCGCCAAACCCGGCGCTGGCGCTCCACTGGAACGCGGGGAGATTGGCGTAGCGCGCCAGCGGCGGCACGGCGACCGTCCGCTCCAACGCCACCGCCAGCACCCATCCAATGATCAGCAGCACGTGCCCAGCCACCTTGTGCTGCACCACCGCGTGCACCAGCAGCGACAGCATCGTGAGTTGCACCAGGAAGCCGAACACGAAGCCCCCGACCCACGCCGCTGCCAGCAGAACGGACATCCCCTCCGCGCCGCGGCCATAGCCCGCGATGAGCGCGACGGCCAGGAGCGGGAGCACGAGCACTCCCTCGGCAGCAACCAGCCCCACGAGCCTTCCGCTCACCAACGTCCCGCTCCCGGCCGGTAACGCATCACGCAGCCCGTCCACGCGCACGTCGCGCTCCCGCCACACCAACTCCCCCGCATGGATGGTCGCGACGAGAATCAGGAATACCCGACTGTGTTCCTGCACGGCGCCCAGGATGTCGCCCGCTGATGGCGCGCTGCCGCCGGCGCGCCACGCGTTGGCCAGCGCATTGAGCGTCCCCAGAAAGGCGAGCGTCGCAAAGCCGCGCTCCCGCAGCGTCCACCGCAGCGTCCACGCCGCTTCGCGGGCCATGACACAGGCAGAGGTGGGCGGTTGCGCGATCGCACGCGCAGCCACTGTGGCGCGCTCGGCACCAGAGGCGGCAGCGAATGATCCGACGGTTGCGTCGCAAGCGCTGCCTGACGAGTCGCTCGCGGCCTCGGCGCGCGTCGCCATGCGACGCGCCACCCCACGCGACGCTTCGACCTCCATGCGAAACTTCGTCAGCAGCCAGGCCATGGCGGCGGCCGCGACGGTCAGCCAGATCGCCCGATTCAGTACCAGCACCCCACTCACCGGAATGACACGGCTCGCACGCTCGGCCTCGCTCCATCCGCGCGTCGCGGCCTCCAACGGTGCATTGCCGAACGGATCGATGAGCGCCCCCCACATGGCCCCGTCTCGCACCAGCGCCACTCCGCTGCTCCACAGCACCACGAGCACGACGCCCAGGAGGAGGAGGGTCATGAAGCTCCTCCCCAGCGCCCCGGCGGCGAAAAAGAGGGCGCTCACCAGCAGCACGTTGGGGAGCACCAGCAGCAGGAGCGGGCGCAGGTAGGCGCCGGTGTCGAACGCCAGCAGGGCGCCAGACGCAACCCACGGCATCTGCGTGCCGGCCACGAGCCCCAGGGGGATGGCCGCGTACACGACCAGCATCACCACCAGCGCGCCGCCCCACCGCCCCAGCAGGTAGTCGGCCCGCGTGAGCGGAGTGGTGAAGAGCAGCTCCTGCTGCCGAGTGGCCACGTCGCGCATCACGGCGGTGGCGGTGATCATCGTGGTGATCACCTGGCCGAACGCGGTGACGCCGGCCATGGCGTGCGCCAGCGCCCACGGGGCGTTGCGCGGGATGGCACCCCGATTCCCCACCAGCTCCACCGCCTCCGACGAGGTGTAGCCGAAGGTGAGAAAGAAGAACACGGCCACGTAGACGCCGGTGAGGAACTCGCGGCGTTGCAGCCCTATCTCGAAGCGGGCCACCTCGCGCCACCGCCCCGCGGTGGGCATCAACGCTCCCGCGTCCACTCACGCGGCAGCGCCGCCAGCACCTCCATCGGCGCCCCCTGCGCCGTCACGCGCCCGCCCTCGAGCACTGCCATGCGCGGACAGGTGGCCTGAACGTCCTCCACCAGGTGCGTGGAGAGGAGCACCACCGAATTCTCGGCACACTCGGCCAGCAGGTCATACAACCGGTGCCGCTCGCCGGGGTCGAGCCCCGCGGTGGGTTCATCCAGCACCAGCAATCGCGGCGCGCCGCACAACGCAATGGCCACCCCCAGCCGCTGGCGCATGCCGCCGGAGAGCGCGCCGCACGAGCGCGAACGCGCCTCCCACAGGTTCACCCGCGCCAGCAGCGCCTCCACCACCTCGCGCCGCTCTCCCGGGGCCACGAACCCCTTGAGCGCCGCGAAGTGGTCCAGCGTCTCCTGCACCGGCACGTTGGGGTGGAATCCGAAGTCTTGCGGCAGGTAGCCCAGCGAGGCACGCACCGCCATGGGATCCGCCAGGACGTCGATGTCGCCAAAGGTCACGCGCCCGTGGTCGGGGCGCTGCAGCGTGACCACGATGCGCATCAGCGTCGACTTGCCGGCGCCGTTGGGGCCCAGCAGCCCGAACAGCCCGCGCGGCACGGCGAGCGACACCCCGTCCAGCGCACGCACGCCGCCGGGGTATCGGCACGTCACCTCGTGAAGGACGAGCGCCATGCGCGCCTAACGGGGATACGGATAGCCGCGCGCCAGCAGCGTCGTGAGCCGCCGGTCGTGCCCGTAGATGTCGCGGTAGAACTTCATCTCCCCGCTTCGCTCGGCGATGGCCGTCCCGTACAGGATGAGTACCGGGATGCGTTCGCCGACCGTGACCTCCAGCGGCGTCGAGCGCGACATCGCCTCGTCCATCCGCTCGGGGGTCCACTCGGGTTGGTCACGCAGCACCCATTCGGCGAGCTTGACCGGTTCCGCGAGGCGAATGCAGCCGTGGCTAAGGTCGCGCCGGTCGCGCTCGAACGCGCTCTGCACCGGCGTGTCGTGCATGTACACGTTGTGCGGGTTGGGAAAGAGGAACTTCACCCGCCCCAGCGCATTGTCGCGTCCCGGCAGCTGCCGCACGCGGATCGACGTGCCAATGGCGGCGATGTTGGCGGCGGTGTGCGGCACCTCCACCCCGCCGCGCAGCAGCACGTAGTGGTTGCGCCTGAGGTACGACGGGGCCCGCACCGCCCTGGGCTTGATCTCCTTGCGCGCGATGCTGGCGGGCACCTCCCAATACGGGGAAAAGGAGAGGCGCTCCAGCTCCTTCATGAAGATGGGTGTCTGGTGGTCGTACGCCTCCCCCACCACCACGTCCATGCTGAAGAGCGCGGTGGAGTCGGCGGTGAGCCGGTCAAAGGCGTGCAACCGGAACTCCGGCACGTTCACGATGATCACCCGGCCGGGAAAGCTGTGGGGCAGCCAGCGCCACCGTTCCAGCGACAGCTCCATCTGGCGCAGCCGGGTGGCCATGCGGGCGCGCGCGTCCTTCTCCGTGGAATCCTGCGCGAGCTGCCGGTAACGCGCGAGCTGCGCCTTGAGCAGCCGATAGTGCAGGAGCGGCGGCTCGGCCTCGTCAAAGACGTGCAACCCCGCCGGATCCAGTGCCACGCGGCGCACCGCGGCGGTGAGGTCGTAGTCGTGGCGCGCGATGGGGAAGTTCTCGTGCACGTCGCGCGGATTCACGCGCCCCCACTGGAGCGTGGCGAGTACCCGCGCCACCGACACGCTGAGCGTCGTCTCGAAACGCACCAGGTCGGCCGTGCTCGTCACACCCGAATCGGCCGAAAGAACGGTGGCCAGCGAGTCGAGTGCGTCGGCGTCGTAGTCCGCTGGCGCCAGCCCCACGGTCTCGACCTGCATGAGATAGCGCACGGCAGCCTTGGCATTCGCCGAGGCTCGCCCGCCTCGCAACCAGAGCAGGGTGGTGGCGCTGCTATCGTAGAGGGGGCGGAGCGCGGGGGTCACGTCGCCAATGCGGGGCCAGCGTGCGCGCGGCAGGCGCAGCGCCTCCAGGATTCCGCGCACAGCGGCCTGCACGGAGTCGTGCGCGGGCCGCGCGATGAGTGGCGTCACCGTCGATCGCTGCCGCTCGCGGCCGCTCGCGGGCGCGGGCGAAGTGGCGGCACCCGCAGGCGCCACGCCCAGGCTCGCCACGGCAAGGGCCATGGCGAACGACAGGAGGCGATGGGGCGACACTCGCGAGGACATGCATGTACCCTACCCCCCCGGGGGCGGGTGGCAAAGATGGAGGCCCCGTCCAGATTGAGGGAATGTCCGTCTTGCCACCGACCGCGGACCTCTCGGCGCTTCCCGACGCCATTGCTGCCGCGCACACACGGCTGCGGCCGTACATCCGCGAGACCCCGTGCGACGAGAGCCTCGCCCTGGGGCAGCGCCTGGGCGGAACGGTGCTGCTCAAGGGCGAGCACCTGCAGCACACCGGGTCGTTCAAGGCGCGCGGGGCGCTGCACAAGCTGCTCTGCCTAACGGCGGAGGTACGCGCGCGCGGCGTGGTGGCGGCCAGCTCGGGCAACCATGGCGCCGGCGTGGCCTGGGCAGCGCGGCTGCTGGGGACGCGCGCCCTCATCTACGTCCCCGAGCAGGCGTCGCCCGCCAAGGTCGCGATGATCCGGCGCTATGGCGCCGACGTGCTGCACGTGGGGACCGACGGGCTGGACACCGAACTGCACGCGCGTGAAGTGGCCGAGCGCGAGGGGCAGTGCTACGTGTCGCCGTACAACGACCTGGAGGTGGTGTGCGGCCAGGGAACGGCCGGGGTGGAGATGGCGGCGCAGGCAGGGATGCTGGACGCGGTGATCGTGTCGGTGGGGGGCGGCGGGCTCATTGCCGGCGTGGCCGCGGCGCTCAAGGCCAGCATGCCGAGGGTGCGGGTGATCGGTGCGCTTCCAGCCAACTCGCCGGTGATGGCGGAATCGGTAGCGGCGGGCCGCATCGTGGAGCGGGAGTCGTACCCGACGCTTTCCGATGGAACAGCCGGTGGCATCGAGGCGGGGGCGATCACCTTTCCGCTCTGCCAGCGTCTCGTGGATGAGTGGATCCTGGTGGACGAGGACGCCATCGCGTCGGCCATGGTGCAGTTCATCGACGAGCACCACCAGCTCATCGAGGGGTCGGCAGGAGCGGCGCTGGCGGCGCTCGAGGTTCACGCCACGCGAGGCAGGGCAGGCGGACTGGGAGGCGCTCGCGTTGGCGTGGTGCTGTGCGGGGCAAACATCGCCATCCCGACGCTGCTGCGCGTGCTTCGGGGGAGCGATCCGTGCGGGTGACCTGCGCACCACCGAATCGTTTCTATTGACGAATCTTACGCAGGGCTCCTACGTTGTATTTGTAAGTCGCGAGAGGATACCATGTCGAGCATGCTCGATCAACCATTGAGTGCGTTGCTGGAGCCCGGGCAGGCCGGCAAGCTGGGTCCCGAGGGCGAGGCTGTGGTGGCTCGACTTGCGCAAATGGCTGCTACCATTGCGCTTACCATGGGAAAATCCGAGCTGCTGATCGCGCTCTCGGCCAGCACCCCTGCCGGATTCCTCGGGGTTCTGGCCGAACGACTTGCCTGCGCTGCTCCCCCCAACGAGAGCGCGCTGGAGGCACTTCGGGGGAAGGTGGCGCTGGCAGAGACGATCCGGTCGAGCGGCGGGCTGTGGCGGGCAGACGAGGCGCAGCGTGAGCTGCACGTTTCGCGCGCCACGCTTCAGGCTTGGCGCGATAACAGGCGAGTGCTGGCGCTTCCGATGGGCGATGGGTCATTCGGCTATCCCGTCGTCCAGTTCACTCGTCCGTCCTCTGATCTCGAGGCGCCCAAACCGCACCCTGCAATGGCGAACGTGCTCGAGGCGGCGGGCGATCGAATCGAGGCGCCGGAGCTCTTTCTGGTGCTGGCGTCTCCGCAGCCTGCGCTGGCCAAGCCTGGAGGCGAGGCGCGCACCGGCTTCGAGGCGATGCACGAGGGCGATGCAGCATCGGTCGTGGGCCTGATCCGGCATCTGGTGACACCGGCAGATGAAGGGGCGCCGCCGATCGAGGAGCAGGAGACGAGACCCCTCGCGCGGGCCTGGTAGCAATGCGTGCTGGTTAGCCGCCCCGCTGGCGATCGAGGCGACCCGTGAGCGTGTCACACGGCCCCGCCGCGGGACTTCCCGCTGGCTATGCGACCTGGGCGTCCGGCGCCTCGTTGCTGCGGGGGCATTCACCGCTCTCCTCGCCCAACTGGTACGGCCCGGCGATCGGCGCCACGGGGACCAATCGCTTCGACCTTCCCACGCCGCGCGCCGCGACCGACCCGGGCGTCTGCTACGTTGCGGCCTCACTCACCGGTGTCCTGCATGAGCGCGTCTTTCGCGGCGTGAACCAGCCCGTGGTGTCGCGCAGGACGATGAGTGCGCAGCACGCCGTCTGTGATGTGGCAAGCACGCGGGACCTCGTCCTGATCGACCTGGTGGCGGGGCTCAGCGTGCACCGGTTGCAGCTGCACGACATCACCGCGCCGCCCGTTGTGCTGCCGCCGGGTTCCCTCCCCTATCCGGCCACACAGGGGCTGGTGGGGAGCTGGGCGGCGACCAACGCCAGGCGTGGATTCCCGGTCCCCGGCGGACGGGTGGACGGCATCCTCTACGTCTCGCGCTTCGGCGCCAACGAGTACTGCCTGGCGATCTGGGATGTGGCCGCGCCCTTCGTGTCATGGAGAACGTCGCAGTTGCTCGGCGCACATGCGCAGCTGGCGACGGCGTGCGGGGCACTCGGCGTCATCGTGGTACCGTAACGAAGCCCGCCGGTCCCGCCCGCAGGCGCGGCCAGGACCGGTTCGGAACTTCCATGCGTAGTTCAGCTCAGTCGGTGCGCCGAACTACCGCCGCGCGTTCCGGCCGTCCCGGAAGGCGCCGCTCGCTCGCCTGGGGCAGTGCAAGCACCGCCGAGCCGAGCACCCACGATGAGGTGCTGGCCGACGCCGCGACCACCGTCAGGCGCAACGTATCAACCATCACCGGGCGGTTGACCGCCGTGCCTCGCACCACGACGGGATAGGTGCCCGGCGCAATCGAGGCGCCCACCGCGATGGACAGCGTGGTGGTGTCACCCGTCAGCGGCGACTGCGCCGGCACCGCCGTGATGCCCGCCGGCAGCGTGTCGACGGCAAGGGTCACCGGGGCGGCAAAGGCCGAATCCCTCGTCAGGCGCACGAGGGCGCTCCCCGCCGCACCCTGCACCACGCTCAGCGACTCCGGCGACACGGCGAGCGCAAAGCTGGGGCGCCGCGTGACCGTCACGGCGACCGTGTCGACACGCGAGGCGAGACCGGTGGCGGTGGCGGTGAAGACCGCCGAGTAGGCGCCGGGGGCAACGCTCGCGGCCACGGCGAAGTTCACCGATGTGCTGTCACCGGCCAGCGATGGCGTGGCAATGGTGGCGGTGATGGAGTCGGGGAGCCCGGTCACCGCGAGGGTGATGGTTCCGGCAAAACCGCCCACGCGCGTGACGCGTGCCAGCGAGACCGAGGCCGAGCCCTGCTCGATGCTGATGGCGTCGGGGCTGGCGCTGAGGGTGAACGACGGTGCCCGGGTGACGGTGACCGTGGCGGTGGTCACCTGCTCGGTGAGGCCGGCCGCGCGGGCGCGCACGGTGATGGGGTAGTCGCCAGGCGCAACGGTCGCGCCCGCCGAGAGGGTCAGGGTGCTGCTGGTGGCGCCGACGGCAACGGTGTCGGGGGCGAAGGTGCCGGTGAGGCCAGCCGTCGCGCTCTCGAAGACGAGGGCGACGGGGCCGGCGAACGGCGCCGTGCGGGTGACGGTGGCGGTGACGGTGGCGGTCGCTCCCTGCACCACGCTGCGCGCGGTGGGATCCAGCGCGAGCGAGATGGCGCCGGTGGGCGGGGGCGGGGCATTGCCGTCATCACCACAACCAGGCACGGCCATCACGGCGATGGCGGCGAATGAGGCCAGCAGGGGTCGTGTAGTGCGCATCAGGGTCCTCCCGTGTGTCGATGGGCGGCACGACAGCGTGCCGCGCGACGCAATGACACACGTGACACGCCGGCCCCCTGCGCCGCAGGTCACAAATCCGGCAGCAGGTGCCAAGATCGTTAGGCAGCGCTCGCTTGCACACGGCCGAGGGCGCCGCGGCGTGTGCGGCACGACACGTCACGGCCGCGACGCACGCACTTGTGCGCGCGTGGTGCCTAACGACCCCTGCCGTGTCCGCGACGCTCCGCTCCGTGGTGGCGCCGCGCAGGCGATGAACGACGACGGCCGGCCCCGTCGGGAGCCGGCCGTCCGGTGGGGCACGGGAGCACGCGGCTCCCGGCCCTGAGGGCGCCAGTCGGCGCCGGTGCCGCCCAGCGTCCGCCCCGAGGCGGAGACGGTGCAGGTCGTCGTCGCGCCGCCGGCCAGCCCCCAGCTGTTCTGCCACCCGGCGACCGCCGAGAAGTCGGGGAAGGCGAAGTCGAACGGGTCGGCGCCCAGGTAGCCGGACGAGATGAAGACCGCGACGGACCGGCCCGTCTGCCCGTACCCCAGCACCCACGTCTTGTCGTACTCCGCCTGTCTCGTCAGCTGCACGCGGTTGCGCAGGTACGGTGCGGTGGCGAGCGTGGTGAACGTCGGGGTCGACAGCGCCGACGGCAGCGTCATCGTCCGGTTCACCGCATCCTTGAAGACCTCGGTGAGGATGCGCGACGATGTCGATGCGCCGGCACCGACCGTGGTGCCGAAGCCGCTGATCACGTGCAGGTCGGTGGCAAGCTGGTTCCCGGCCGGCACGCTGGCGGAGTTGGCGGTGTTGCCGGTGGCCAGCCCGGTCCCCATCGTCGCCGAGCCGCCGGCCGCGGTGAAGTACACGGCACCAGCTGCCAGCTGCTCGCCGCCAGCACCACCGTTGATGGTGACAGTGCGCGTGGCGGGGTTGAACGCCTCGGCGGCATTGAAGTCCCACACCGGCAAGGTGGAACCATCGGCCGGGCTGATCCCCAGGCGAATGATCATCTTGTTCACCTGGAAGCCGGCGGCGGGATTGGCGAGGTCGATCCCGAGCCGCGAGGCCACGAGGTCCACTGCCCCCGAGCGAACGCCGCTCACCTGGAAGGTGGTGGCCGGCATGAGCACGCTGGCCGCACCACCGCCCACGGTGACCATGGCCTGCGTGCTGGTCCCCATGTTCGCCACCGTGCCGTTCACCGTCCTGGTGGCGGCGGTGGGACAGATGGTGCCACGGCGCGACTGCATCTCGGCCACCGACCCGAAGTAGAAGTTGATGTCGAAGTCGTTGGCGCCGTTCTGCGTGACGTAGGCGATGCCGCGCTTGGTGGTGATGGTGAAGGAGTAGGAGTCGTTCACCCCGACAACGCGCTCCCACGCCCCGCTGCCGTCCTGCGCCGCCACCCAGATGGGGACGTCGCCTGTGCCGCAGAAGCCGAAGGTGTAGTTCCCCGGCGCCACCGAAGCAGCGGCCGTGACCGTGAGCACCGTCGACGTCACACCGGCGCCGACAGTCGAGGGGTTGAAGGAGGCGGTGACGCCAGCCGGGAGCCCTTCGGCCGAGATGTCGACCGTTCCGGTGAACGACCCGGTGCGGGCGACGGAGGCGGTGAGCGTGGTGGTGCCACCCTGCACCACGCTGAGGGTCGTACTCGAGAGGGTGAGACCGAAATCACCCACCGCCGGTGGAGGATTGGTCGTCCCTCCGTCGCCCCCGCCCTTGTCCGGAGTGGGCACGTCAACGAGAAAGGCCGGCGACATCGTCGCCGGCCCCTCTCGTCTTCTCGTCTTCTCGTCATCTCGCCTTCACCGGTCGTCAGACCGGAAACAGCATCTCCCGGTACTTCGGCAGCGGCCAGTACTCGTCGCCCACCAGCAGCTCCAGCGCGTCGCTCGCGGCGCGCGCCTCGGCCATGCGGTCGGCTCCCTCGCTCGTGAGCAGCGCCGCGCAGTCGGCCAGGCGGTCGTGCATCCCCTCGGCCTTGTCGATCACCTTCGACATGGCGTCGCGCTTGGCCTTGAGCTGCTTGGCCAGCGCTCCCACCTCGTTGGCCCGCTCCACCTGCGGGATCTCCTTGATCCCCGCCGCCTTGGCCTGCGCCGCATGGGCGGCCAGCGTCCCCTGGTACGCGTACACCGCGGGGAGGATGAGCGTGTCGACGATCTCCTTCATCATGTGCAGCTCGATGAGCATGTCCTTCACGTAGCGCTCCATGCGCACATGGTAGCGCGACTCCAGCTCCTCCTTGCTCAGCAGCCCCAGCGTGTTGAACAGCTCGCGCGAGCGGCGCGTGGTGAGCTGCGCCAGCGCCTCGGGGGCGCGGCGCAGGTTGGGCAATCCGCGCCTGGCCGCCTCCTGCACCCAGGCATCGGAGTAGTTGTTCCCCTCGAAGCGCACGTTCTTCGTCTCGCGGAACGCCTTGCGCACCACCTTCATCACCGCGTCGTCCATCGACTTGGTCGTCTTCTTCTCCGCCTTGATTTCGTCGATCATCTCGGCAATGGCCTCGGCCACCGCCGCGTTGAGCAGGGTGACGGGGAAGGCGATCGACTGCGAGCCGCCCACGGCGCGGAACTCGAACTTGTTCCCCGTGAACGCAAACGGCGACGTGC
>CAZVDJ010000020.1:13446-18826 GCA_964626245.1 uncultured Gemmatimonadaceae bacterium | reverse complement strand
CAGGACGCGGTCGGCGAGGTCCATCACCAGGTGCATGTCGTGCTCGACGAGCAGGATCGCGATCCCGAGCGTGCGGCGGATCTCCAGGATGAAGCGCGCCATGTCCTCGCTTTCCTCCTGGTTCATGCCGGCCACCGGCTCGTCGAGCAGCAGCAGGCGCGGCGCCATGGCGAGCGCCCGCGCCAGCTCGATGCGCTTGCGCACGCCGTACGGGAGCGTGGCCACGTGCGCGAAGCGATATCCCTCCAGCTCCAGCAGCTCGAGGATCTCCTCGCAGTGCGCGCGATGCGCCAGCTCCTCGCGCCGGGCCTTCCCCACCCACAGCGCCGCTGCCAGGTAGCCGGTGCGCATGAGGTGATGGCGACCCAGCATCACGTTGTCCAGGACGGTGAGGTCGTTGAAGAGCGCCAGGTTCTGGAACGTGCGCGCCACGCCGCGCCGCGCGATGGCCACGGGCGAGAGGCGGTCGATGCGCTCCCCCGCGAAGCGAATGCGCCCGGTCCCGGGCCGATAGACGCCGCTGATGCAATTGAAGATGGACGTCTTCCCCGCCCCGTTAGGCCCGATCACGGCGAACAACTCGCCCCCGCGCACCTCGAACGTCACGTCCGAGAGCGCCGTCACCCCGCCAAAGCCGAGCGTGACACCCTCCACGGCGAGCAACGGCGTGCCTGGCTCCGTCATGCGCTCCAGCGCTTCTTGCGACGGTACGTCTTCACATCGCGGAACGACGCACGGGCGGCGTCCCCGGTGCCCAGGTAGAATTCCTGGATGTCGCGATCGGCGGCGAGCGCGGCAGCCGTTCCCTCCTTCACCACCTTGCCGTGCTCCAGCACATAGGCGAACGACGCCAGCCGCAGCGCCATGGCGGCGTTCTGCTCCACCAGGAGCACCGCCGTGCCGTCGGCATGCAGCTGGCGGATGATCTCCCCGACCTGCGCCACCATCAGCGGGGCCAGCCCCAGCGACGGCTCGTCCAGCAGGAGGAGGCGCGGTGCCGGCATGAGGGCGCGCGCGATGGCGAGCATCTGCTGCTCCCCGCCCGACAGGTAGCCCGCCAGTGCGCGGCGCCGCGACGCCAGCACCGGGAATCGCGCGTACATGGCGTCGCGGCGGGCCCGACGCGTGGCGGCGTCACCGACCGTGAAGGCCCCTGCAGTGAGGTTGTCCTCCACCGTGAGCTCGGCGAAGATCCGGCGCCCCTCCATCACCTGCGAGATCCCGCTCCGCACGATGGCCGCCGCCGGACGGTCGTGCATGGGGACACCGTCCACGCTCACGCTCCCCTTGGTCACGTCGCCGCGATGCACCGGGAGCAGTCCGCCGATCGCACGCAGCAGCGTCGTCTTTCCCGCGCCATTTGCCCCCAGCAGCGCGACGACCGTGCCGGCATCGACGCGAAGCGAGATGCCGCGCAGCACGAGGATCACGTCGCTGTACACGACCTCCAGGTTGCGCACCTCGAGCAGCGGGGCGGACGCAGTCATGCCACGGAGCGGATGAACGCGATGGGGCAGGCGGAGCCGGGGGGGCGAGGCTCGGAAGGCGCGGCGAACATATCGCCGCCTGCAACCGCCGGATAGGGCGCGCCCCGGCGCTATCTTGCCGCCATGTCCGCCACACCGCCCGCCCTGTCGGCGCGCGAGCGCTTCATCGCCTTTCGCCGATCGCTGCCGCGCCCTCCGCACCTGACGCGACATCGCGTGTCGGCGCGCGGACTCGACTTCGCCGTCTATTCCACTCCCGAAGTTTCCGGCACCCCACCGCTGGTGTGCGTGAACGGGGGACTGCTGTTCGATCACAAGCTGCTCTGGCCCGCCCTTTCACCACTCGCGCAGCGTCGGCAGCTCTTCCTGTACGACCAACGCGGCCGCGGCGCCACCGCCGCACCGCCGGGCGCGCACGGCGCGCGCATCGAGCACGATGCGGGCGACCTCGCCGCGCTCCGCGACGCCATTGGCCTCAGGCAGTGGGACGTGCTGGGACATTCGTGGGGCGGCGGGATCGCCATGCTCGGTGCCGAGCGCGATCGAGCCGGGGTGCGCCGCCTCGTCCTGGTGAACGCGGTGGGGCCGCGCAGCGAGAGCTGGCTCCCCCACCTGCACGAGGCAGCGCTCGCCCGGCTGGACGCGCCCGAGCGCGCGGTGTTGCGGCACCTCGACCCGGTGCGCCTGCACGACGGCGACGCGTCGGCGCATTCCGCCTACTCACGCGCCATCTACCCGGCCTGGTTTGCCGATCGTGAGATGGCGCAACTCTTTGTCCCGCCTCGCAGTGAGAGCCGGACGGGCGCCGCGGTGGCGGCCCGGCTGCGGCGCGAGGGATACGACTGGACGGCGCTGGTACGTGCCGTGCACGCCGAAACGCTCGTCCTCCATGGAGGTGAGGACCTGCTCCCCCCCGCCGTGGCCCGGGAGCTTGCCGCCCTCATCCCATCGGCGCGACTTTCGATCATTCCCGGCGCTGGGCACATGCCGTTCTGGGAAGCCCCGGAGTCGTTCTTCGCCCTGGTGGAATCGTTCCTCGCTCCCCCGTAGCTCTCTTCCGACTGCATGAAGCGCCTGGACCTTCTCTTCGCGGCAGCCCTCAGCATCCTCGCGGCGTTTGTCGCGGTGGAGGCGTACGGCGTGCGCGGACGGAGCAACGAGCGGCACATGGTGCGCGCCGCCGGATCCAGCGCGGCGGTCCGCGCGGCCCCGGACAGCGGGGCGCGAAGCTCGTCGGGCAACGCAGACCCTCGTGCCGACGCGCGCCGCCGAAGCAACCGGCCCGAGAAGCGCACGCCACTAAGCGAGGCGGAGCGCAAGCGACACGTCGAGGAGATCCGCACGCGACTCGAGCTCTCCGCGGGCGGGACCTACATCGGCGAAGTGCTGGCGGCGCACGACTCGGCGCTCGCCCGCTGGCCCGATCGCCGAGGCGACCCGCTGCGCGTCTGGATCCAGCCCATCGCCCGCATTCGCGACTGGTCACCCGCCGCCGTCTCGATCGTGCGCGAGGCCTTCCTGGAGTGGATGGATGCGGGAATCCCGCTGTCGTTCACCTTCGTGCTCGACTCGGCGTCGGCTGACGTGCGCGTGACGTGGACCGACCGCTTCAACGAGTCGATCTCGGGGAAGACGCTCTGGTCGCACGACGACTACTGGTCCATCCTCGAGGCGGGGATCGTGCTGGCCGTGCATCACCGCAGCGGCGAGGCGCTGGACGCCGCCGCCACGCGGGCCATCGCCTTGCATGAGGTGGGACACCTGATCGGGCTGGACCACACCACCGACACGACGTCGATCATGACGCCGCGGGTGCGCGTGAAGGCGCTCTCGGCGGCCGACCGGGCCACGGCGCAGCTGCTCTACCAGCTTCCCTCGGGCCCGATCGGCAACGGGCAGGCCGGCGCGCGCTCCGTGCGCCGGTAAGCGGCGCGTCAGGCCGCGCGCACCGCTACCACTTCACGGCCAACGCCATGGGCCGGCGCTTGCGCAGGAGCTGCACGCGCACCTCGCGATCGGGTGCCTGCTCCACCGCCTGCATGAAGACGAGCGGTGACGTGAGTTCCTGCCCTTCCACCGTCAGCAGCACGTCTCCCGCGCGCAGCCCCGACTGGACCAGCGGCGAGCCGCGCCCTGCGGTGACCAGGAGAAGGCCGCGCTCCACGCCCAGCGCCTCGGCCAGCTCCGCGCCCACGGCGACGAACGGACCGCCGGCGAAGACGAGGGTGGACGCCGCACCGCCCCCTCCAACTCGCGGAAGCGAGGGGAGCGGCGGCGATGGCGGTGCCGCGGCCACCGGGGGGACTGGCGGGGTGGGAGCCGGTGGTGCGATGCGCTGCACGATGACGCGTGCACCGCCCGTCGTGCCACCGCCCGCTCCCTCGCTCCCTTCCCCGGTCGAGGTGATCGTCACCCGCATCTGCAGGGGTGCAAAGGCGGTGGCCAGGCGCTCGTCCACCCACGGGCACGGGGTGGCGTAGTCATCGGGGCGCGGCTCCACCGTCACCGTCAGCTGCTTCGTCTCCACCCCGCGCCGCACCTTGATGGGAATGCGCGTTCCGGGACGCAGCAGCGGGGTGAAGTCGATCTCCGCGTCGCGTAGGTCACGGCCCGCCATGGCGAGCATGCGGTCCCCGCCACGCACTCCCGCGCGGTCGGCCGGCGAACCCGGCTCCACCGACTCGATCGTGGGATGGTCGACGAAGCGCATCATCACGCGTCCGTCGTTTCCCTGCACGGCACTGGCCGAGGCAGAGTAGTAGATCCCCACCCAGCCGGTCGGCTGCTGGTCGGCGGCGCAGATTTCCGCCAGCCGCTTGCGGATGCGCGTGCCGTCCGCGTCGAGCGAGACGAGCTGTGCGCGCAGCTGACGCATGGTGTTGTCCACGCGCGGCCGCTGCTCCTCCGACACCAGCGTGCCGCGCATCGCCAGCTGCAGCTCCTGCAGCGAGGTGAGCAGCCCGATGGCCGTACGCCGCTTGAGCAGGAGATCCTGCACCAGGCGGTCCACCTCGCGCTCCAGCGGCGAGGTCGCATCCTGCACCACCACGCGGCGCGTCTGCTGCGCGGCACCGCGATCGGGCGCCGCCAGCGACAGGCCGGCCACCAACGTCAGCAGCGATGCCCGACGCGCGACGGGGAGCACCCGTCCCGCGCGCACGCAACGCCGAACCCTCTCGCATCCACTCATCAGAAGCGTCCCAGCTTGTTGCCCACGGGTAGTGCCGTACCCAGCCGTCGCAGCGTCTGCTGGCGCGCGCTCAAGGTGGCCAGGTAGTACTGGTTGAGGTACGGATCCGCTGGCGCGTCGCGCATCGCCTGCTGCATCGTCTCGGCGGTGCGGTCCAGCGCGGCCAGGCGCGTGCGATACTGCTCCGGCGCCAGGTCGGAGGTGCTGGTGTCGTTGGAGGCGAGCCACGACGCGGCCGTCTCGTACTGGCGCTGCGCCGCGTCGAGCGCGGCCAGCGCGTCGTCAGCCGTGGAGAACGGCTCGTCGCCGTCGGCTGCAAGCCGCCCCGGCGCACCGCCGGCGTCGCCCCCCGTTCCCGGCCCCACCGGCACGACGGACTCGCCCACTTCACCCGATGCCGGACGCAGCGCCACCGCATCGATCACCGTGAGTCCGGTGCTCATGCGTCCCAGGACCGCGCCGCTCCCCACCAGGACCAGCACCGCGGCGGCGCGGCGCGCGAACTCCAGCACGGGTGACCCCCGGCGTTCACGCGCCGTCCCGGCGTTCGCGGCCAATCCCTCGGCACGCAGCCGGGCCCCCAGCGACTCCCACGACGTGAGCGGCGGCGCGATGCGGCGACGCTCGTCGGAGGCCATGGCGACCAGTCGCCGGTACGAGTCCAACTCTCGCGAGCAGGAGGCGCAGAGCAGCAGGTGTTCGC
>CAZVDJ010000020.1:0-13436 GCA_964626245.1 uncultured Gemmatimonadaceae bacterium | reverse complement strand
GCGCTCGCCGGGGGATGCCCCCCCGTCCACGAGCTCGGCCAGTCGTTCAATAGGCAGGTGCAGCATGTTCCCGGTCCGTGTCCGATCTGAAGCCGTCGATGACGGGCGCCAGCAACTTCCGAAGCTTGGCGCGTGCCTTGAAGAGTTGCGACTTGGAGCCACCCGGGGTGATCCCCAGCTCGGTGGCGATTTCCTCGTGCGTGTAGCCTTCCACATCGTGCAGGAGAAAGACGGTGCGCGCCCCCGGCGACAGGCGGGCCGCGGCATCCTCGATGGTCGCCGCCAGGAGCGATCGCTCGCTCCCGTGCTCCACCGCGGCTGTCTCTTCGTCGATGTCGGTCTCGAGCTTGGCCAGTCGCCGAGTTCGCCGAAGGGCGTTGAGCGTCCGGTTCACGGCAATGCGGTGCGCCCAGGTTCCGAACTGCGAGTCGCCGCGATAGCTGGGAAGGGCGCGGAAGATCTGGATCCAGACCTCCTGCGCGATATCCGCCGCGTCGTCGCTGTTCCCCACCAACCGGCGCACTACGGCATCGATGTGCGGGGCGTGCTGCGACCACAACTGTCGCATCGCCCGCTCATCGCCGTCGATGGCGCGCTGGATGAGGGTCGTATCGGTTGCCATGGCGTCCTGTTCACTTCGTCACCCCCCTCGCCCACAGGGGTTTACGTCCCCGCCCGATCGGGCGTTACCTGGTGCGCCGTCCCCCGCAGATTGCACGTCCGTGTTCAGTCCGCAGGACCGGGGCGGGAGGCGCCGAGAGAGAACGAACTTCAGGTGTAATAAGCGATCTCTTGGTCTTGCAACAACCTAGCACACAATTTAAGCTCGTACCGAACGGTCGCGGGGGTGTGGTGTAGCCTTTGCGGACCGATACTCTCGTCAGCCATCGATCGTCGCACGAGCATCCCCGGCACCGGAGCCCCCGTTGATCGCCCATCTGGCCCTCGCCCTCACCCTGGTCGCCACAGCGGACAAGCTCCCGCTGCGGTCGCCTCGGTCGGTGGGGATGTCGGCGGAGCGGCTCGCGACGATCGACCGGGTCGTGCGGCGTGGAATGACCGCTGGGGGATACCCCGGCGCGTCGGTGGTGATCGGCCGCCGAGGCGCCGCCGTCTTCCAGAAGGGATACGGCCACCTGGGGTGGACCGCCACCTCGCCGTCGGTAGACGCCGACCGCACGATCTACGACCTGGCCTCACTGACCAAGGTGGTCGGGACGACGACGGCGGCGATGATCCTCTTCGACGAGGGGCGGCTCGACCTCGATTCGCCCGTCTCCCGGTACATCCCCGAGTTCGGCGGCGGGACGCGCGACCTGGTGACCGTGCGGCACCTCCTCACGCATCGCTCGGGCCTGCCGGCCGGGCGCGAACTCTGGCGCATCGCCTCGTCGGCCTCGCACGCCCGGCAGATCGTCCTCTCCACCCCCCTCGCCTGCCCCCCGGGTGCGTGCTTCATCTACAGCGACCTTGGTGCGGACGTCCTGGGCTGGGTGGTGGAGGCAGTGAGCGGGTTGCGACTGGATACGTACCTCACCGAGCGCGTCTTCAAGCCGCTCGGGATGAACGACACCTACTTCAATCCGCCGGATTCGGTGCGCCATCGCATCGCGCCCACGGAGGTCGCGCCACCGCGGGGCTATCCCGTCCGCGGCGAGGTGCATGACGAGAACGCCTTTGCACTGGGCGGCGTGGCGGGACACGCCGGGCTCTTCTCCACGGCAGCTGATCTGGCGGTCTTTGCCCAGATGATGCTGAACGGTGGCAGCTACGACGACGTCCGCATCGTCTCGGACAGCACCGTCGCCCTGTTCACCAAGCGCGCCGCCGGCACCCGCGCGTTGGGCTGGGACACGGCCGACGGGCAGGGCGGTTCGGGCGAGTATCTCACCGAGGCCGCGTACGGGCACACCGGCTTCACCGGCACGTCCATGTGGATCGACCCCGAGCGGGAGATGTTCGTCGTCCTGCTCACCAATCGTGTGCACGCCGCCCGGGCCCGGCGCCCGTCCAAGGTCATCTCCGACGTTCGCGCCGACCTTGCCGATGCCGCCGTCCTCTCCGTGGAAGACACGGAGCAGATCCTGGCAATGCCGGCCTCGTTCCGCGCCGACCGCGCCGACGGGTGGAACCGCTCCGCGCGCCGCTCGCGCTCCAGCCGCTCGCGAAGCCGGGCCAAGGCCTCCAGCAGCAAGGTGTCTTCCAAGCCCAAGGCAAAGCCGGCGAAGGCGTCCTCCGCCAAGAAGTCGACGTCGTCCAAGTCGACCGCCGCACCGCGGAAGAGCAGCAGCAAGTCGTCGGCGTCGGCTGGCAGCAGCTCCAAGGCCAGGTCATCCGCGGCCAAGTCCTCCGCGAGCAAGGCCAAGCCGGCGAGCAACAAGCCGCCGGCCAAGTCGAAATCCGCCAGGCCGACCAAGCCGGCGCCGGCGCGCAGCAGCTAGTCCGCCCGACATTCCGCGCGATTTTTCCCGACCACCTTGCTCGGGAAAGCCCGCATCGCCGATCTTGCTGAGCGATGATGCGAGGACTCCCCATGTACGAAACCGGAGATGACGGGCAGCTCGGCGCAGCCGAGCCCAAGGAGCCGCAGACCGCGGCTCCGGCCGCCGTCGAGCCCCCACCCGACACAAGCGCCGAGGCCGCCGAGCCGCCAGCGCTGGGCGTCGATCAGGTCAGGTTGGCGCTTCGGCGGGTCAAGGATCCCGAGCTCAACCTGAACATCCTGGACCTGGGGCTGGTGTACGACATCGCAGTCGAGGGGAGCGACGTGCGCATCGACATGAGCCTGACGTCGCCGGGGTGCCCCTCGGGGCCCGAAATCATGGGCGACGCCGAGCGGCAGATGAAGGCGATTCCCGGCGTCGGGAATGTGGAGGTGAACCTGGTCTGGTCGCCGCCATGGACCCCCGAGCGGATCGAGCCGCGGGTGCGGGCGTACCTGGGGTTCTGAAGGGCAGACGACGAGAAGACGAGAGACCGCGGTTTCTCGTCTTCTGTGTTTAGCGAACCACCGCGGCGGGGCTCTCCTGGCCGGCGTGGTCGATGGCGGAGACGAGGATGATCGACGGGGGGGCGTCGACCGCGTCCAGCGGCAGGCGCACGGTCGATTGCCACGCGGGGACGACGCGCGCGTACCAGGCGTCGTTGTAGCGGGCGCGGACGAGCCACCAATGCGGATCGCGCGAGGCGCGGACGGCGGCGGTCACCGCGCTCGCCGTCCGATCGGCGGGCGCACGCGGCGGTGGCGCGGTGGCGGGGCGCCGCGATTCCCCCTCCTCGGCGATCGGTGCATCGAGGCGCCGCACCTGCAGCTCCACCATGCGAGGCTGCGGGACGCGCAGCACGAGCGGCGCGTCGGGGAGGCCGCTGGCGAGCCACGGTGACGGGGGGACCAGGGCCGGCTCCGCGTAGGGGCCGCCGATGAGTCGTTCGTTGAGCGAATCACGGTTGACCCTGAACGCGTCCCAGCTGAAGTGGACGTTTCCGCTGTTTGGGGAGAGCTGCGCGCGCGACTCGCGGATCTGGTCCAGGATCTCCGTCACCGGCCAGGGGGCCGTGCGCGCCGCGGAGGCGCGCCCCGTGTAGTTGCCCGGCCAGAGGTGTCGTCCCTTGTGGTTCTCGTCGCGCCACCAGCGCAGCAGCTCGGCATACGGCTGGGCGGGGGCGGAGAGGCGCCAGTAGAGCTGCGGCGTCCAGTAGTCCAGCCACCCCTCGTTGAGCCACTTGCGGGAGTCGGCGTAGAGCTTGTCGTACGCGTCGAAGCCGCGCACCACCGGCGGGTGCCCGGGGCGCCAGATGCCAAACGGCGAAATGCCGAACTTCACCCAGGGCTTGGTGCGCTTGATGGCGGTGTGCAGCTCCTCCACCAACAGGTCCACGTTGCGGCGCCGCCAGTCATCACGCGACAGCGTCCCTTCCCGCGCCTTGTAGGCACGCCAGGACACTTCGTCGGGAAAGGGGATGGGGCGCCCGCGACGGGTCTCGGGGTACGGGTAGAAGTAGTCGTCGATGTGCACCCCGTCGACGTCATAGCGGCGCACCACGTCCACCACCACGTCCACGGTGCGGCGTCGCACGAAGGCGTTGCCCGGATCCATCCAGCCAAACGGCCCGTAGCGATGCACCACGGTGGGGTTGGTGCGCGAGATGTGCAGCGGCGACGCCAGGCGCGTCGTGTCGTCGGGATGGCGCGAGCGGTAGGGGTTGAACCAGGCGTGCAGCTCCATCCCGCGGCGATGGGACTCCGTGATGGCGAAGGCCAGCGGGTCCCACGACGGACTGGGCGCGCGCCCCTGACGCCCGGTGAGGAAGTAGCTCCACGGCTCGAGCCGGGAGGGATAGAGCGCGTCGGCGGCCGGTCGAACCTGGAAGATGATCGCGTTCAGGCGCAACGCCGAGGCGCGCTCGATGAGCTCCAGGAGCTCGGCGCGCTGCGCCGCGACGGGAAGTCCCGGTCGTGAGGGCCAGTCGATGTTGGCGACGGTCGCCACCCAGACCGCGCGAAACTCACGCGGCAGCGGCGGGGCGAGCGTGTCCGCCAGCACGTCGGGGCCGACCGCTGCGTAGGGGAGTCCGCGTTGCGGTGCCTCGCCTTCCTGCGCGGTGATCGATGGCGGCGCGGCGATCCCGGCCGACCAGAGCGTTGCTGCCAGGGCCAGCACGACCTCGCGACGACGGCGCCGGCTGCGCCGGTCGCTGCCGGCGTCTGGCCGGCGCTCAGCCATCACGATACGGAGACCCTTCATCGTCGTCGGCCGCCGGCGATGCCGTGCTGCCCGAGGCGCCGCCTCGCGCGCCGGCCACCGACTTCGCCTCAGGGGCCGGTGTGCCGTTGGGGACGTCGCGCAGCGCCTTCACGAAGGCATCGCCGAGCACCTCGACCTGCCAGGCGCGCAGCTCGGGGATGGCTTGCACCTGCTCGACATCGCGCGGGCGCGCGCGCGCCACGGCCTCGAGGCGATCGCGCGCGCACAGCACGCCCGGGTCCAGCTCCAGGTCGGCCGCCACCTCGTCGCGCACGCGCCTCAGGCGGGCCACGCGCTCGTCGAAGTGGGGGTCGCGTTCCCAGCGCGCGGCCTTGGGAAAGCGCGGCAGGTCGGACTCGGCGACCGCGCGCCCGCGCGAGGCGGCTTCGAGGATCTCGCCGCCCCGGTTCTCCAGGATGCTGCGGCCGATCCCCTTGATCGAGCGCAGGTCATCCATCGTGCGCGGCGATCGCCGCGACAGCTCCAGCAGGACTTCGTTGGTGACGACGCGGAAGGTGCTGCGGTCGAGCGTCCTGGCCACCTCATCGCGCCAGGCCGCGAGCTCCCGCAGGAGCGCCAGCTCGCGCCGCGTGAGGTCGCGCGCTCCCTTGATCCGCAGGAACGACGTTCCGTCGTCGTCGGACACCCACTGCGTCCCCTCGAGCCGGGTGAACTCCTCGCACGCCCAGTGCCAGCGCCCCTTGCGCTCCAGCGTGGCGCGCAGCTCGTCGCGCAACCCCAGCAGGTGCATGGTGTCCTGCGCCGCGTAGTCCAGCATGTCGGCGGTGAGCGGGCGCATGGACCAGTCGGCACGCTGGTGCTTCTTGTCGAGCTTGACGCCGAAGTACTGGTCCAGGAGGGCGGCGAGCCCGAAGGCCTTGATCCCCAGCAGCTGGGCCGCGACGCGCGTGTCGAAGATGTTGGTCACGCGCCATCCGTAGTCCTGGTGCAGGAGTCGCAGGTCGTAGTCGGCGTCGTGGAAGACCACCTCGACCTCGCGCGACTCCAGCAGCGCGCCCAGCGCGCCCGGCGACTCCACCTTGAGCGGGTCGAGGATGGCGTGGTGCCGTTCCGTCGACAGCTGCAACAGGTAGATGCGGTCCACGTAGCGGTGAAAGCTCGCCCCTTCCGTGTCGATCGCCACCACGCGGGTGGAGGCGATCGATGTCAGGAACGAGTCGGCCGCCTCGGGGGAATCGAGGAAGAGCGGGCGTTGCGGATCGGGTTTCCTGGAAGCGGTCACGGATGGCGGGCGAACGGCGGCGGGGGCGACGGGGCGCAGCCCGCATGTGGCGAGCCGAAATCTAGCACCCGTGCCACCCCCGCGGACTCGCCGGCCAGCCCGTCGGCGCGCATGTTCTCGCCCTTCCCGGGTGCGGTCGTCCTCGCGCCAACGGTTCGCCGGTTGCCCTCCCTCCTCCCGCGCCTTCCGCCTCCATGATCGTCATCCGCGACAACCTCGAGATCGGCTACGACGACGTGGGAAGTGGTGACGTGATCGTCTTCCTGCACGGCTTTCCGCACCATCGCGGGCTCTGGTCGGCGCAGCTCGACGGGCTCATGGACCGGGCGCGGTGCATCGCCCCCGACCTGCGGGGCTTTGGGGAGAGCAGTGCCGCGGCACCCTGGTCCATGGACCAGTACGCCGACGACCTGGCGACGCTGCTCGACGCGTTGCGGGTGGAGCGTACGGTGGTCTGCGGGCTCTCCATGGGCGGCTACGTGGCGATGGCCTTCTGGCGCCGCCACCGCTCGCGGGTACGCGGGCTGGTGCTGATGGACACGCGGGCGGGGGGCGACTCGCCCGAGGGCCGAGCGCGGCGCGACGAGATGATCGCCATGGCCCGCGCCAGGGGGAGCGCCGCCGTGGCCGACGCAATGATCACCGGGATGGTGGGAAAGCGCACCCGGGAGAAGTGCCCCGAGGTGGTGGACGCCGTGCACCGGATGCTGGAGCGCGCCCCGGTCGAGGGGGTGATCGGCGCGCTGCAGGCGCTGCGCGACCGTCCCGATTCCACCTCGACGTTAGGCACCATCGACGTCCCCACCCTGGTGGTGGTGGGGGACGAGGATGTCCTCACCCCTCCCAGCGAGTCGGCGCTGCTGCACGCCGCCATTCGCGGGAGCCGCTTCGAGCGCATTGCGGGCGCCGGCCACGTGTCCAACGTGGAACGACCGGCGGCGGTGAACCACGTGCTCTCGGAGTTCCTCTCGTCGCTGACATTTCAGTAAGGCAGAATACGAGAAGACGAGAAGACGAGAGGATGGGGGCGTGCTTGACTAGCGGAGGAGGTGGGAGGCGAGAGCGGTGAGGCTCTCGGCGACGTGTTCGGCGGCGGTGGGGCCGCCTTCCCGTACGGCGTCGAGGCGGATGGCGCGCATCCCCACCCCCAGGGCACCGGCCACGTCGGTGCGCTCGATGTCGCCTACGTGCAGCGCCTCGTGCGGGGCCACGCCTAACGCCTGCAGCGCGGCGCGGAACGGTTCGGGACGCGGCTTGGCCCACCCCACGTCCATGGAGTAGACGGTGGCGGCAAAGTGCTGGCGCACGCCGTCCTGCTCCAGCAGGCGGTCCTGCGCCCGGCCGCTGGCAAAGCCGGTGTCGGAGACGATCGCCAGGCGATAGCGCTCGCCCAGCGCCCTCAGCGCCTCACGCGCCCCCGGGAGGAGATCGGGCGGGATGGCGGTGAGCGTCTCATCCACGCCCTCTGCGGCGCGGGCGATCAGCGGGCAGTCGGCCGGGCGCGTGATGCCGAGCTGTTCCAGCAGCCAGCGAATGCGGTCCGCGGTGGCATATCCGCGGTGCTCCTCGCGCCACCATCGTTCGGCCTCCGCGGCCGACGCGCGATAGAGTCGCGTGAAGTCGTCCGGGTCGACGGTGTGCCCCAGGTCGGCAACCAGCTGCGCCAGGATTCCCCGCCGGTGCTGCACCCGCACCGGCTCGGACGCGCCGTAGTAGAGGGTATCCCAGTAGTCGAGCGTGATGGCGCGCAGCATCAGCGCCACCGGAACGCCCAGGGTTCTCTCGCGCGGTGGACGGCCCTGGCCGCCCGCGGGGGATCGGTCCGGAGGTGCTTCAGCGCGTGGGGCGCCCCGGGGGGTTGGCGCCCTTGAAGACCTCGCGGTTGATCTGCACGTACTGCCGCAGGTTGTTCGGGACGTCCTCTTCGGGGAAGATCGCCGTCACCGGGCACTCGGGCTCGCAGGCGCCGCAGTCGATGCACTCGTCGGGGTGGATGTAGAGCTGCTGCTCCCCCTCGTAGATGCAGTCCACGGGGCAGACGTCGACGCAGGCCTTGTCCTTGGTGCCAATGCAGGCTTCGGTGATGACGTACGGCATGATCGGGAATGGTTGAGCAGGGCCGGTAGGGCGGACCGCAAAGATATGCACTCCAACGGACCGGCAATAGGCGCTGGACAGGGCGCCCCCGCCCCGCCAGATAGACGCACATGCACATGACGGTCAACGAGAAGACGCGGGAGGTCGTGCCCGCGCCACACGAGTCGCTGCTGGAGACGCTGCGCGACCGGCTCTACCTCACCGGCGCCAAGGCGGGATGCGAGCGGGGTGAGTGCGGGGCGTGCACCGTACTGCTCAACGGGGAGCCGGTGCTGGCCTGCCTGACGCTCACTGCCGGCTGCGACGACGGCGATGTGGTGCTCACGGTGGAGGGGTTGGGGAGCGCGGAGGCGCTGCACCCGCTGCAGGCCGCCTTCGTGGCGCATGACGCCGTGCAGTGCGGCTTCTGCACGCCGGGGCAGCTGATGGCGGCATACGCGCTGCTGCAACGCGACCGTGCCCCGGACCACGCCGCCATCTCGCAGGCGATGGCGGGGAACCTCTGTCGCTGCGGGACGTCTCCGCGAATTGCCGAGGCGATCCGGGCGGTGGCCGCGCAGCAGCGCGGCGCGGAGGAGTCGCATGCCTAACGGTGAGCGCGGCCGGCGCTTCGTGACCACGCAGGTCGAGGTCGAGGGGCGCACGGAGACCAAGGTGGTGGAGCTGCCCGACCGGGAACCGGCGCCGTGGGGTGACGATGCCGCGCTGGAGCTGGTGGGGGCGCGCATTCCGCGGGTGGATGGGCGCGCCAAGGTGACGGGACAGGCCCGCTTCCCCAGCGACCTGTCGCGGCCGGGCATGCTGCACGTGGCGTTCGTGCGCGCGCCGATCGCGCGCGGAACCGTGACCGCCGTGGACGCCAGCGACGCCTTGCGGCTGCCGGCGGTGATCGACGTGCTGTCGGCGGCCGACCTTCCGCGGCCGCTCAAGCCGGGTGGCGTGCCGCTCTTCGGCCCGGCTGTGTGGTACGCGGCGCAGCCCGTGGCGGCGGTGTGCGGCGAGACGCGCGAGGCGGCGCGCGCCGGCGCTGCGGCCGTGCGCGTGACGTACGACGCGACGCCGTTCGCCGCGACCTTCGAGGCGGCCACCGCGCCCGGGGCGAGCGTGGTGCGCGGGAGTGGCAACGTGCTGCGCGGCTCGCCGCAGGTGGTGGAGCGCGGCGACGTGGCGCGGGGACTGGCCGAGGCCGAGGTGGTGATCTCGCGGGAGTATCGCACGCCGAGCGCCCTGCACACCCCGCTGGAGCCGCATGCGGCGGTGGCCGAGTGGGAGGGGGAGCGCCTGACGATCTGGGAGTCGACGCAGGGGGTATATCGCGTGCGCGACGAAGTCGCCTCGGGGCTGGGGCTCCCCAAGTCGCACGTGCGCGTGATCAAGGAGTACATGGGGGGCGGCTTCGGGGCCAAGAACAACGCGGGGGCGCACACCTTCGTGGCCGCGCTCTTCGCGCGGCGCACCGGACGCCCCGTGCGCTGCGTGCTGGATCGCGGCGAGGAGCAGTCGGACGGCGGCCACCGGGCGCCGGCGCGGCTGGTGGTGACGCTCGGCGCGCGCCGCGACGGCCGCCTGGTGGCGATCGACGTGGTGAGCGAGATCGCGTTAGGCGCGGCGGGGTGGGAGGGGAGTGCGGCGGCGATCTTCCGCGAGCTGTATCGCTGCCCCAACGTGCGCACGCACGAGACGTTCGCGTGGGCCAACACACAGCCGATGATGGCGTTCCGCGCCCCGGGACACGTGGAGGGGGCGTTCGCGCTGGAGCGCACGATGGATGTGCTGGCGCGCGAGCTGGGGATGGATCCGCTGGCGTTGCGGCTGGCGAACTTTGCCGAGCATGACCAGGAGAAGGAACGGCCGTACTCGGCGAACGGATTGCGGCGGTGCTACGAGGAGGGGGCGCGTCGGTTCGGGTGGGGGGCGGGCGGAAGCGATGGGACAGGCAGCGAAATGGTACGGGCCGGGCGGGCTGAGGGAGACAGGTTGTTGTCGGGGGGGGGCCCCCGCACACGGCGAGGGGTCGGCATGGCGGCCTGCGTGTGGGGTGCGGGCGGCGGCCCGCCCGCCTACGCGACGGTCAGCCTCAACTCCGACGCCTCCATCGACGTCCTGAGCGGGACGCAGGACCTGGGGACCGGCGCCCGCACCGTCTTCGCGCAGATCGCCGCAGAGTCGATGGGCGCGCGCCTCGATCACGTGCGCGTGATCCTCGGCGACACCGAGCGAACACCCTACGCCGGCAACTCATGGGGCTCCATGACGACGGCGTCGGTGGGCCCCGCCGTGCGCAGCGCCGCCGAGGAAGCCCGGCACAAGCTGCTCGAGGCGGCGGGCGAGCTGCTGGAGTGCCATCCCGACGACCTCGTGGCCCGCGACTCCACGATCACCACGCGCGACGGCGCGCGTCGCCTCGCATTCGCCGACGTGACGAAGAAGCTGGGCAACGTGATGATCATGGGCCACGGCAGCCGCGGACCGAACCCGGTTGGCCTGGGGCTCATGTCGTTCGGCGTGCAGTTCGCCGAGGTGGAGGTGGACGTGGAGACTGGCGTCGTGCGCGTGGTCCGCCTGGTCGCGGCACACGACGCGGGGCGCGTGATCAACCCGCTGCTCGCGGAGAGCCAGCTGCACGGGGGCATCATCCAGGGGCTGGGGTTCGCGCTCTTCGAGGAACGGCGCCTGGATGCGGCGACCGGGCGCCCCCTCAACGCGGGGATGCACGAATACAAGATCCCGACCATGGCCGACATTCCCGCGATCGACGCCTTCTGCATCGATAGCGTCGATCCGGCGGCGAACCACCTCGGGTCGCGCGGACTGGCCGAGCCGCCCATCATCCCCACGGCCCCGGCGATCGCCAATGCGGTCGCGGATGCGTTAGGCGTCGAGGTACGGGAGCTGCCGCTGACGCCGTGGCGCGTGCTGGAGGCGATGCGCACCCGGTGAGCGGGTCCTGCGTGGCGCGGCTGGCCGCGTTGGCCCTCCCGGCGGCGCTCGCGGTGGGCGCGTGCGCCCCTGGCACGTCGCCTTCAGGCACCCTCACCGCGTCGGCGCCCGCCCGCACCGACACCACCTGGTTCATCTCCGCACGTGGCCGCAGCAACGGGCGCGACCGGCGCACGCTCGCCGACTCGCTGCTCTACGGTGTCGCGATCCACGCCGCCCGCGCCGCCTCGGACGCGCGCAACGCCCCCCTCGCCGATCCGGAGCTGGTGCTCGTCGATTCGCTGGTCCTCACGCGCGACGCCTTCGTGGCCGCCCTGCGCGCACGTGTCGACGCGCAACCCGCGCCTGAGGACTACGCCGTGCTCTACGTGCACGGCTACGGCACGGGACTGCACGAAGGGTGGGCGCACGCCGCCGTCTCCCGTCGTCGCACCCGCGCCGACGCCCCGTGGGTCATCTTCTCATGGCCGTCCAACGGTACCGGCATCGACTGGCCGTCGTTCGGCGCGCTGGTGGAGCGCGCCTACCTGGACGACTCGGCCGCCGCGAAGGCGAGCATCCCCTTGTTCGAGGAAGCGGCGCGCGCGGTGGTCGCGGCAGTCGGCGGTCGGCGCACGCTGCTGGTGACCCACTCGCTCGGTGTGCAGCTGGCGGGAGAGGCACTGGCTGCCCGACCTGCGCTCCGGCAGCTGCTCGGCGCCGACCCGCTGCGCGCGGTGGCGTATGTGGCGCCGGACGTGGAGCGACGCCGGTTCGGCGACTACCTCGTCCCGGCCACCCTCCCGCTGGCGCACCGGGTGCTCCTGTACGCCTCCGCCCGCGACCGCGTCCTGTCGCTCTCCCGCCAGCTGCACGGTTCCGAACGCGCCGGCCTCGTGCGCGGCACGCCGCTCACCCGCCCCGGGCTGGAAACGGTCGAGACGACGCTCGGCGAGCGCGCCATCGGTCGCGCCCGCCGCTTCGTGGACACGCATCACGCCATCTCGCGCGCCGCCGCCACCCTCTTCGACCTGGCCCACGTGGTCGGCGCGCAACGGAGTCCCACCTGTCGCGCGGCCCTCGGCACCGCCACCGCCACCACCCACGGGGGCACCTGGTGGCGCCTGGCATCGAGCGCCCTCCCTCCCCTGGCCGACCTCGCGCGATGCGCGCCGTCCGCTCCTCCCTCCCGCTGATGACCTAACGCGATCCAGCCGGCAGGACGAGGGCCAGCAGCTCGCCCGCCGCCCCAGCCTCGAGCGACGGCGACCAGCGCGTCGCCCGCAGGCGATACGTGCGGCCAGCCTGCACCGCGACGCCCAACCGGACCACGTCGCCTCCCTTGCCAAAGACCGACTGCCCATCGGCATCGCGCAGCGTGGCGCTCCACAGCCGCTCCCCGCTCTCGGCGTCCTCCAGCGAGGCGTCGCGCACCAGTTCGAGGGCCAGCCCCGCAATGGCCAGGAGCCGCCCGTCCTGCGACGGCGTCCAGCTCCATTCGAGCGCCGGCTCCGCCGTGGCGAACTTCGACACCTCGCCCGCCACCGCCGCACCGCGCGCCGGCTGCGGCAGCACGGGCAGGCGAGTCGCGATGGCGGAACCGGACTCGTAGTCGACCATCAGCTGCAGCTCGTCGCCCGACGCCAGCGAGGAAGGCGACACGCGCAGCTCGATCGAGTCACCCGCGCTCAGGCGAAAGCCGAGGGGGCGCGGCAGGGTGAAGTCGCTCGAGCGGTTGCTGAGCTGGACGAGCGGACGCGCGGAGTTGCCGCCCGTCGCCTCGATGACCCGCACCGTCGCCTCCCACCCCACCAGGCTCCCCGCCGCCGCGATCGGCGCACCGGAACGGTCGGTGGCGACGATGCGGAAGCGGTAGAGCACCATGGCGGAATCGACGCGCCCCCCCACCACACCGTTCCCCCGCCCCATGGCGAGCGCCAGGCGCAACCGACGCTCGTCGCGCTCGATCGCGAAGCCACCCGCGGGAGCGGCACGCAACACGGAGGGAGCAACCGTCTGCGCCACCGCGACCGCCACTGCCACTCGCAGCGCGCAGTTCCCCACCGCCGCCAACCGCCGCCGCATCGTGCCGAGGAGTTTCGTCGTCGTGTGCATCGTCCGCTCCGGTGAGGGTCCGCCGCCCATCCACGGAGCACGATGCCATTCGGGGCGTCCCGGCTCGATCGAGCGAACGTCGCAGTCGACGGGCGTGGTTGACGTAGTCGGCCGCGATGGGGTTACGTAGACGCGGTCGGGCTCGGTGGGCGCCGCCGGGTCAATGCACGGACGGACCACGGGAGGGAGGATGCGGCGACGGAGGAGTGCGCGGGCGACGGCGGGGTGGATCGCGGTCGCGTGCGCGGGCCTTGGCGCTCGTCTCGACGCGCAGTCGCGCCCCGCGCCCGACGGGGGGCTCACGCACTCCCTCGGCC